>USEV01000110.1 GCA_900553825.1 uncultured Eubacteriales bacterium | reverse complement strand
CAGCGTCAGATGTGTATAAGAGACAGCGCCGTAGACGCCCGCGTCGGGTCCCTGCGCGCGGCGCAGACCGAACTCAAGTATCTTGGCGTCCGTGCATTCGCAAAGCCTCGCCGCCGTGGTCGCGATGAGTGTCTGGTGATTGATTATGGTGAGCAGTGCCGTCTCGACGAGCTGCGCCTCGAATATGGGCGCGCATACGGTGAGTATGGGCTCGGACGGGAAGACGATTGTCCCCTCGGGAACGGCGCGGACATCGCCCGTGAAACGGAACTCACGCATCCGGTTTATGAAGCTTTCGGGGAAGATGCCCAGAGAGCGCAGATATTCCGCGTCCCTGTCCTCGATGCGCAGGTCCCTGAGGTACTCGACCGCCTGTTCGAGCCCCGCCGCCACGGCGTAGGAATAGCCGCCGGCACCGCGGTAAAAGAGGTCAAAGACCGCCTTTTTCTCGCTCACGCCGCTCTCGAGATAGCCGTTTGCCATCGTCAGCTGGTAGAGGTCGGTGAGCATTGTCAGGTTGCGCTCGGAAGAAATGGGACTTTTCATTTTTTCTCCTCGTCGGCGGGGACGGCCGCTTGCGGACGCTTGCCGCGCAGTTTCCACGGCGTCTTGCGCTTGACGATGTAACGCTCCTCGTCGAGGTTGACGAGAGGCACCTCGGTCACGCCGTAGAACTTCCACAAAAAGCCCTGATGCCTTGCAAGCATACGGGTCACGAATTTGTAATTTGCCACATCGAAACGGTCGAGCTCGGTGATGTCGAGCTTTTCGCCGAGCACGGCGGAATTGACCTTGCGGAAGCTCTGACGGGTCATGCAGATGAGGATGTACGCCGCCCCGCCTATGAGCGCGACGGGCACGAGCACGGCGCAGGTGACGGCGGTGATGGGCACGGCGTCGATGCGCAGCTGTTCGAGGAACAGCCTGCCGAGGAAATACCAGAAGAAGTAGCAGAAGCCGAGTATGCCGGGGAAGCGTTTGTTCTTGCGCCATATCGCAAAGAAGATGCACGCCCCGATGAAGTTCCACACCATCTCGTAAAAGAATGTCGCGGCAAACCAGCCCGGGACATTTTCCGCCACGATGTCGGCATAGGCGTCCTCGACGCCGCTCGGACGGTCGATGTAAACGGCAAACGGGAATTTCTGGAAGCGGGGGTCGGTGATGGGAATGCCGAACGCCTCCTGGTTGATGAAGTTGCCTATCCTGCCGATAATCTGACCCGTGAGAAGGGGGACGATGACGAGGTCGACGACATTGCCGAAGTTGCACTTTTTCCTCATGCGTATCGAGAAGATGACCACGCCGATGAGTCCGCCGAGTATGCCGCCGATGATTGTTATGCCACCCTCCCAGAGGGCAATCATGTGCACGAAGTCGTCCCAGCTTTCGATGGGGAAATATTCGTCGGGACGGGGCAGGACATAGAGCAACCTGCCGAAGATGACCGCAAGCGGAATGACCCACAAAAAGAGCTCGATTGCGTCGTCGATTTGCAGGTTGATGCGCTTGCACTCCAGGCAGATTATGGTGAGCCCGGCGAGCATGCCGACCACGATGAGCAAGCCGTACCACGCGACATCCAGCCCGCCGATTGAGAATGCAATCTTGTCTATTGCCGAAAGAGAAAAGACGCTGTTCATACCCTCTCCTTTGTCGCGACGAGGCACGCGCCCTCACGCCTTATGGAAAGCCTGAAAACATTTTCCTTGCCGAAACGGGCGTTTAACTTGTCGTTCACGGCAGAAGAACTGCCCTTTTTGACAAAAAGCAGAATGGTGCCGGCGAACCCGCCGCCGTGCACGCGCTTTGCCGCCACGCCGTCCAGCGTGCCCGCGAACCCGAGCGCGTCCACTATGCTGCGGTCGCCGCGTTCGCTGTAAAGATTCTTGAGTTTTTCCGCCGAGCTGACGCCCGACGCATTGACTATGTCGAGGAAGGATTGCTCGTCGCCGCCGTTCAACGCCTCGACCGCCTTTTCGACGCGGACATTTTCCTCGTAGTAGTGCTCGGCGCGTGAGAGTGCCCTCGCGGGCAGTCTGCCGGCGAGCTCCGACTCCTTTTCGTAGAACTCGCTCGCGGGGATGTCGCGCAGGAGTTTGCCGCCGAGCGCCTCCGCAACCGATTTCATCTCGGCGGGGATTGCGGCATAGTCGTCGGTGAGGTCGGAGTGGTCGCCGCCCGTCGCCACGACATAGATGTCGAGGTCGGTGAAGGTCCACTTCGCGCCCTCGATGACGGGGTTTTCGAAACTCTTGAAATCAATCATGTTCACCCCGCCCAGCGCGATTGCCGACTGGTCCATGAGCCCGCAGGGCTTGCCGAAAAAGATGTTTTCGGCGTACTGCGACGCCTTTGCCATGAACACGGGAGTGAGGCTTTCGGAGTTGAAGTAGTTGTTCAGAATCTCCGCTATCACAAGCTCGAACGAGCTCGACGAGGAGACTCCGCTGCCCCTGGGCACGCAGGAGTCGGTGTAGGCGTTGAAGCCGCCCACCTTCCTGCCGTCGCGGACGAGGTAGTCCACGACGCCCTTGACAAGCGCGGTGGAGGTGCCGAGCTCCCCCGCCCTGAAGGCGATGTCGTCGAGCCTGACGACGATGGGAGGATAGTTGTCGGAGCGCACTTCTATGACGCCGTCCTCGCGGGGAGCGACTGCGGCGAGAGTGTCCACGGTGATTGCCGCGGCAAGCACTTTGCCCGCGTTGTGGTCGGTGTGGTTGCCCACGATTTCAATCCTGCCGGGGGAGGAAAAGAAGTCGCGCGGAGCGACCCCGAAGCTCTTTGAAAACCTGGCGGAGAGGGCGTCGAAACGGGGTGCGAACTCCTCCGCCTTGTCGCCGTAAAGCTCCTTCAGCCTGCCCGCGAATTCAGTCTCGGACGAAAAAAATTCCTTTGAAACTGTTGCCATCGGCATTTTCTCCATATATAATGAAAATAACATTTTTTATGATACCACAGCATTGACCCGTTTGCAAGGGAAATGCCGCGGTTAGAGGTTTTATGTCCCCGCGAAAGTCTTTTGACGAACTGGCAAGAATCAATGTCGGCAATCTCGTCGATTATGCCGTGAAGAATCTGCATCTCGACGATGCGGATGTGGTGTACGCCACCAACACTCTGCTCTCCCTGCTCGGGCTGACGGAGCCTGCGGACGCGGCGGAAACATACGACTTCTACACCGTGCTCGGCGAGCTCTCCGCCTATGCGGTCAGAAAGGGGCTCTGCGAGGAAAGCGACAGGCTGCTCTTCGAAACCAAAATCATGGGAGTGCTCACCCCCGTCCCCTCGAGGGTCATCGAGACTTTCGACAACATCGCGGCGAGGGAAGGGAGCATGAAGGCGGCAAAGTGGCTTGAGGACCTCTCCGAAAAGTCCGCCTACATCCGCCGCCCCGACACCGACAGGAACATCCAGTGGGAGTACGACAATCCCCGCGGCAAAATCGTCATCACGATAAACCTCGCCAAGCCCGAAAAGACGCCAGAGGAAGTCAGGCGCGCAAAGGAGGCAAAGACGGGCTATCCCAAGTGCCTGCTCTGCGCCGAGAATGTGGGCTTTGCCGGCAACGCCGCGCACCCCGCCCGTCAGACCCTGCGCACGATACCCTTCGAGCTCGACGGCGAGGAGTGGTTCATGCAGTTCTCGCCCTATGTGTATTTCGACGAGCACATCATCGCGATTTCGCGCGAACACCGTCCGATGTGCGTGTCGGAGGCGACTTTCAGGCGTATGCTCGACTTCGTCGACCTCTTCCCGGGCTATTTCATCGGCTCCAACGCGGCGCTGCCCATCGTC
>USEV01000109.1 GCA_900553825.1 uncultured Eubacteriales bacterium | reverse complement strand
TCCTCTACGTCTCGTGGGCTCGGAGATGTGTATAAGAGACAGGCGCGTAGCGCAGGTCGACATCGGCAAAAAGACCATTCAGGTTGTCACGAATGTGGCGGTGGAGGGCGGCGAATATGTCGCGGTTGCCCTCGACGGTGCGGTCCTTGCAAACGGACAGGGCATAAAGCGCGGCGAATTGCGCGGCGTCCTTTCCGAAGGAATGCTCTGCGGCGTGGAGGAGCTCGGCGTTCCCGCCGACCTCGTAGAAGGTCACAAGGAAGGGGATATCGTCCGTTTCCCCGAGGGCACTGCAACGGGTGTGAACGCGCTTGTCGCGCTCGGTTTCGACGATGTCGTGCTCGATGTCGGCGTGACGGCGAACCGTCCCGATTGCAACAGCATCTGGAAGCTCGCAAAAGAGGTTGCTGTCGCACTCGGCACCACCTGCCGCGACCCCGAAATTTCTTATAAGGCAACCGGCGCCGATGTCAAAGGCATGGTCGCCGTCGAAGTGCGCAATCCCGAGCTCTGCCCGCGTTACATGGCGGCAGGGGTGCGCAATGTCAGGATTTTCCCCTCCTCGGCGAAAATCCGCAAAAGGCTGACCGCGGTCGGCATTCGCCCCATCAACAACATCGTCGACATAACGAACTATGTGCTTGTCGAAATAGGACAGCCCATGCACGCGTTCGACCTGCGCCACCTCGGCGGCGGAAGGATTGTCGTGCGCACCGCGGACGAAGGCGAGAAAATCGTCAGCCTCGACGGCAAACTCAACACTCTCACGACATCCATGCTTGCAATCTGCGACAGCACCAAACCCGTTGCGGTTGCGGGCATCATGGGCGGCGAGAACAGCGGGATAATGCCCGACACGACGGACATCGTTTTCGAGTCCGCGAGGTTTGCCCGCGACAGCATACGCCGCACATCCCGTGCGCTCAACCTGCGTTCCGCAAGCTCCGCGCGCTTTGAAAAGGGCATGGACTTCGCTTGCCAGCAGTACGGTCTCGACCGCGCGCTCACTCTCATTTATGAGAGTGGAAGCGGTGAGATCGCAAAGGGCGTCATCGATGTCAAAGTCGACTATCCCAAGGAGAAGAAGATCGTCTTCACCACCGCGCGCCTTGCGCGCATCCTCGGGTGCGCGGTTCCGCGCAAGCGGCTCATCTCGATTCTTGCACGCCTCGGCATTCCCGTCACCGTCGAAGGGCGCGTGCTGACAGCGCACATCCCCGACGAACGCTCCGACATCGAGGGCGTCAACGACATCGCGGAAGAGTTCATCCGCGTCTACGGCTACAGCCATGTCAAACCCACGCTGTTTGCGCACTCCACGCTCACGAAGGGCGGCGTTCCCGCAAAAATCCTTTTCCGCAATAAGGTCAAGGAGAGGCTGGTCGGGCTCGGCTACTGCGAGTGCATCACCTATTCTTTCACCTCGCCGCAGTTCAAGGAAAAGCTCCGCCTGCCCGCAGACAGCACGCTCCGTCGCACCGTCGACCTCGTCAATCCGCTGGGCGAAGCGTTGAGCGTAATGCGCACGATTCTCACTCCCAGCATGATAGAGACGCTCTCTTTCAACGCTTCGCACTTCAACAAGTCCGCGGCTCTCTTCGAGACGGCAAAGACATATCATCCCAAATCACTCCCGCTCACGGAGCTCCCCGAGGAAAAGGAAAAGCTCGTCATCGGCGCATACGGCGACGGTGCGGATTTCTTCACTCTGAAAGGCGCCGTCGAGGAGCTTGCCGAGTGTCTGCACATTGATGCAAGCTACGCTCCTTCCGACAAGGCGTTCCTGCACCCGGGACGCGGCGCGAATGTGTACGCCGACGGCAGGGAAGTGGGCTTTTTGGGCGAGATTCACCCCGATGTCGCGGCTGCATACGACTGCGAGGAACGCCTCTATGTCGCGGAGCTCGACCTCGACGCCCTTTTCGCCGTTGCGAAAGAGGGGTGCAGATTCCGCGAGTTTTCAAAATATCCTCCCGCCGAGCGCGACCTTGCCGTCGTCGTCGGAGAGGAAGTGCCCGCGGGTGCGTTGCTCGACGCGGCAAAGAACGCGGGTGCAAAGGACCTCGTTTCGGCGGAAGTGTTCGATGTCTATCGCGGCGCACAGGTGGGCGCGGGCAAGAAGAGCGTTGCGCTCGGCTTTGCGTTCTCGTCCACGGAGCACACTCTGACCGACGAAGAGATTGCGGATTCTATGACGGCAATCCTTTCCGCACTCGAAAACGAATTCGGCGCGGAGATAAGGTCATAGACCCTCTGAAAAGCAATGTTTGACGCCAAAAGTCTGAAAATTCTCGAATACGACAAGATTCTGGAAATGCTTGCCGCCCACGCGCAATCCGAGGGTGGCAAGGCGGCTTGTCGCGCGCTTTTGCCCTCCGAAACGCCCGAAGGCGCGGAGGCGGCGCTGGCACTCACCGCCGAGGCGGACAGAGTGCTTTTCGAGTTTTCGGTCAATCCCTCCTTTGCGGTCGACGAACTGGAAGAACCCCTTGCCAAGGCGAAGAAGGGCGCGGTGTTGTCGATAGGCGAATTGTTGCGCGTCGCGCGGGTGTTGCGCGTTGCGCGCAGGGTGAAAAAGTCCGTGTCGGCAGTGCCCGGTGTGCCGCTTCTTTCCGAGATGACAGGGCGGCTCTTCGTGGACGAAAAGCTGGAAAAAGAGCTTTTCGACGCCTTCATTTCCGAAACGGAAGTCGCGGACGGCGCCACTCCCGAGCTCCGCGCCATACGCCAGCGCATAAGAAAGCTCGGCGACGGCGTAAAGACCAAATTGCAGCTCTACATCACATCGCCGACATACCAGAAATATTTGCAGGACAGCATAGTCACGGTGCGCGAGGGACGCTATGTCATTCCCGTCAAAAGCGAATTCAAGGGCGCGATAAGCGGGCTTGTGCACGACCGTTCGACATCGGGCGCGACGCTCTACATCGAGCCCATGCAGATTGTCGAGCTCAACAACGAGCTCAAGACCGAAAAGCTCAACGAACAGGCGGAAATCGAGCGCATTCTGCGCAATTTTTCCGTGTCGGTTGCGGCGCACGGCGACCTGCTTGAATGGAGCTATGCCGCCGTCGTCGACATGGACGCCGTTTTTGCGCGTGCGTCGCTTGCGCACGAGATGAAGGCCGTCCGTCCGGACATCAATTCCGAGGGCGAGTTGCTGATACGCGAGGGCAGACATCCGCTAATCGACGCAAAAACCGTCGTTCCGCTCACGCTGGGTATGCGCCCCGAGGACAAGATGTTGCTCATCACCGGCCCCAACACGGGCGGCAAGACAGTCACTCTCAAAATGACGGGTCTTTTTGTCCTCATGGGACTTTCGGGGCTGTATATCCCCGCAAAATCCGCTCGCATTCCGCTTGTCGACGGCGTTTACAGCGACATCGGCGACGAGCAGAGCATAGAGCAGAGCCTCTCGACATTTTCGGGGCACATCAAGAACATCATCGGCATACTCGGCAAGCTCACTTCACGCTCTCTTGTCCTCTTCGACGAGCTCGGCGCGGGCACCGACCCCGGCGAGGGCGCGGCGCTTGCCGTCAGCATTTCGGAATATGTGATGACCACAGGCGCAAAGGCGCTTGTGACCTCGCATTTCAACGACCTCAAGGAGTTCGCCCTCACCACAAAAGGGGTTGTCGCGGCGTCAATGGAGTTCGACACCGTGACATTCCGCCCCACATTTAAGCTGGTGATGGGCGCAATCGGCACTTCGAACGCGCTTGACATAGCCTCGACGCTCGGGCTCGACCCCGAAATCGTCAGGAATGCGACTGTCTCTTATACACATCTCCGAGCCCACGAGACGTAGAG
>USEV01000108.1 GCA_900553825.1 uncultured Eubacteriales bacterium | reverse complement strand
CCTTATCGTCGGCAGCGTCAGATGTGTATAAGAGACAGCACACGCGTATGCCGTCGTTGCTCTCCTCCAGTCTTCCGAGGAATGTCGTCGGGGTTTCCCGTCGCTTGCACGCCTCGGTGAACCTCGAGCTGAAAAAGAGGTATATGCAATAGATTGCGGGCAACCCGAGATTTGTCTCCATGAGCGAATTGACGACGAGAGTCTTTATCTGTTCGGTGAGAGGCATGCCCTCCGAGCGGATGCCGCCTATGAGCAGAGTGAACTCCCAGCCGAACTGCACCGCGACGCCTATGACGAAAAGCCATAGGATTCTGAAGCGTTGCTTGGGGTTTTTCCGCAACAGGTTCCAGACGATGACCGCCATATAGCTCACCACCATGAAGAGCGCCATGAACCAGTGGTACTCCCCCGTTTCGCGCCATATCACGATCTGGGGTGCGTCGCCGGAGAAGGCGTCGTCCAGAATCGGGCACACGAGCCACCACACGAAGATGAGCAATGTCCACTCGGCGAGCCGCTCGTCCTTGCGCAGGCACAGCCATATCCAGGCGAAATTGGTGATGCCGTAGCTCATGGACATCCATACCAGCACCCAGAAGAGATTGCCGTTTTCGATGTGACGCGAGTGGGTGAGCAGATGGAATATGCAGTAGTCCACCAAAAAATACAGCACTCCGCCGAAAAGGGCGAACAGCAATGTCTGCCTGCGCTTCGTGACAAAGAGCATCACGCAGAAAAACACGATGAAAATCGAGTCCATGATGATGTACGGCAACCCGAACATCCTTCTTGCGACAACTTCCACGATTCCGTCCATTTCCTCCCTCCGATGCCTGACGGCGGTTGCAAGCGACGCATATTTTAATCCGCAGAAGCCTGCGGGCTCCACGGTGACATTATAACATCGAAAATCTTCACTGACAAGATGCCCCGTGCGCGAAAGGACATCAAAAAGCCCCCGCTCGTGCGGGGCGTCTTTCAGTGGATAAAAAAATTAAACTCACCCGATGACGGATGAGTTTAAGTTTGTTGGTGCGCGGGACGGGACTTGAACCCACATGAGCGTAGTGCTCACTAGAACCTGAATCTAGCGCGTCTGCCAATTTCGCCACCCACGCACGAGTTGCTTGCTTGTAGATTATATGCCCTGCCGCCGCTTCTGTCAAACATTTTGGAGCGTGTGAGCGGAAATCGCGCACAAATTCCGAAGCGCGCCCGTCGCGCACGCAAACGGTGCCGACGGGTGCGTTGCTTCAAGTCAGGCAGCCCGTGTCGGGCGGAAATCAGTTCTTCCCTGCGGGCGCGGACGCTGCGAATTTGCGGAGCTTGTTGAGCTCCAACTTCCAGTATATCGTCCTCACGAAGGGGAACAGCGCGAAAAGTGCCAGCGCAAACGAGAAAAGTTTGCAGGGGTTGACATACTTTTTTTTCTTCTCAAGCCCTTTTACCATCGCCTTTGCGACATGCTGGGGCTTCTGGACGGGGAAAGGTTTTTGAGTGATGACCTTGTCCTGCCCCTCGACCGCGGCCTTGAAAAAATTGGTGTCCGTTGCCACGGGATAAAGGCAAGTCATCTTGATGTTTTCGGGCATCTCGAGGCGGAGCGCCTGCTGGAAGCCCTGCACCGCGAACTTGGACGAGCTGTAAAGCGCGTAACCGGGCATGCCCATCTTGCCGATTGCGGACACGGTGACGGCGAAGTGCCCTTCCTTGCCTCCGAGATATTCGCGATACTTCTCGTAGGAGTAGATAGGCGAATAGACATTGGTGCGGAAGATTTTGTCCGTGCGCTCCCAGCTCACATAGTCGAGCACCTCGTAGTACGGGAAGCCGGCGTTGGCGTAAAAGATGTCGATGCCCCCGAGCCTCTCGTCAGCCGCGGCGAAGATTGCGTCAACACCCTCTTTGGTGGACACATCGCACACCATGGGGATGACCTTCGCACGGTCGAACCGCTCAACCGCCTCTGTGTTGAGGTCGACGGCAAGAATCTTGTTGTTTCCCATTGCAAGCAATTTCAAAACCTCGAGACCTATGCCGCTGCCTGCGCCTGTCAACACGATGCGTTTGTTTGTAATCATATTTTACCTCCCCCTTAACGGGTCTTAAAGTGCTTTTTCGGGCGAATCATTCGCAAAGGATGCGCAAGACATCCCTTGCCGCCTCGTGCAGTTCCTCTTTCGTGCCGGAGTTCTCGATTGCGCGGGTTGCGACGCGGCGCAGGACAAAATCCGGGAATTGCGCACGCATTATCGCGCGCGCCCTCTCGGGCGAGAGCCCCCTCTTTTCAAGCCTTTTCAGCCTCTCCTTGCGCGGTGCGGTGACGAGAATCACCTCGTCGAACATATCCTTCATGCCGCTCTCGAGAAGCAGCGGCACCTCCACCACCAACGGGTCGTCCGTACACGCCGCTATGCGCTTTTTGATTTCGGGGTGCGCAATCGCGTTGAGGGTGTGGCGGCTCTTCTTTTCGGAAAAGACGCGGGACGCCAGAAGCGCCCTGTCCACCACCCCGCACGCAACACAGTCCGGGAAAGCCTCGGCAAGCTTTGCGATGTAAGCGGGGCTTTTGAGCAATTCGGAATTTATCTCGTCCGCGGAAAGGCAGGTTATGCCCATCTCCCGCGCCACGCTCACCACTTCGGATTTACCGCTTCCGATTCCACCTATAACAGCAATAATCATAGTCACTTCAGCTCGCCCCAGTTCGTCGCCTTGTTCGCCTGCGCGACAAGAGGCACACGGAGTGTGACGGCGTTTTCCATCTCCTGTTTGAGTATTGCGAGCACTTCGTCCGCCTCATCCTCCGCGGCGTCCACGATGAGCTCGTCGTGTATTTGCAGAATCATCTTCGACTTCATCCCCGAAAGCCGCTTTTCGACGGCAATCATCGCGAGCTTGACGACATCCGCCGCCGAGCCCTGCAATGGGGTGTTCATCGCCATCCTCTCCGCGGCGGAACGCAGGAGATAGTTGGATGAATTGATTTCGGCAAGGTTCCTGCGCCTGCCGAGCAGGGTGACAGAATAGCCGTGCTCGCGCGCAAAGGCGACATTGCCGTCCATGTATTCCTTGACCTTGGGATATGTCGCGAAGTACCTTTCGATGAATTCCTTTGCCTTGTATTTGGGGATGGAGAGGTTTTCGGCGAGTCCGAAATCGCTCATCCCGTATATGATGCCGAAGTTGACGGCTTTTGCGTCCCTCCTCTGCGCGGGAGTGACCTCGCTCTGCGGCACGCCCAGAATCTGCGACGCGGTGAGCGCGTGAATGTCCGCGGCGTTGTTGTACGCCTCGATGAGCTTCTCGTCCGCACTGAAATGCGCAAGCATCCTGAGCTCAATCTGCGAGTAGTCCGCCGAAACGAGCACGCAACCCTCCGAGGCGACAAACGCACTCTTGACATCCTTTGCCTCCTCCCCGCGCACGGGGATGTTCTGCAGATTGGGGTTGGTGGAGGAAAGCCTGCCCGTCGCGGTGATGCACTGGTTGAACTCGGTGTGGATGCGCCCTCTGTTCACCAGGGGTTGCATCCCCGTGACATAGGTGCCCAGGAGCTTTGCGTAGTGCCGCCATTCCAGCACCTGCCCCACCACGGGGTGTTCGTCCACCAGCCCTGACAACACATCTTCGCTCACGGAATAGCCCGTCTTGGTCTTTTTGCCGTGCCTGAGCCCCAGCTTTTCGAAAAGCACTTCGCCGAGCTGTTTGGGGGACGCGATGTTGAAGTTGCTCCCCGCCGCCCCGTGTATGTCGGCGGTGAGCTTCGCGAGCTTTTCTTCGTACTTGACTTTGAGCTTGGCAAGCGTGCTCTCGTTCACGGC
>USEV01000107.1 GCA_900553825.1 uncultured Eubacteriales bacterium | reverse complement strand
ATGTGTATAAGAGACAGCTCTCGAGCTTGGGAAGGACGCTGAGCACGACATAGGGCGTACAGAACGCTATGTGCGCGATTATGAGCCTGAGGTAACCCTCGGGGAATGCGAATGTCACGAAGAATATCATGAGCGACACCGCCATGACGATTTCGCTGTTGATGATGGGGAACTGGTTGACATTCTCGACGACGCGGCGCATCCTCTTGCCCATGGAGAAGATGCCGATTGCGGCGAAAGTGCCCATGACCGTCGCCACGACGGAGCTGACCGCCGCGATGAAGAATGTGTTGCCCACCGCCTCCCAGAGCTTGGGGGATTTATCCGATGTGAAAATCGAGATGTACGCCTGGAAGGTGAAGCCCTCGTCGAAGCGGAAGTTGGAGCTGTTGGAGAACGAGTAGACTATGATGAGGATTATGGGAGCGTAGAGTATCGCCAGAATGACGAACAGATACGCCTTTTCGAAGAAGCCTTTGACTTTTACCATAGCGACCTCCCCACGCCCGAGTTTCTGCCCAGACGGTTCATGAGGAAATTGGAAATGAGCACAAACGCCAGCATGACGAGGCTCATTATCGAGCCGACGCCGTAGAGTCCCTGGTCGAACTTCATCTGTATGGAGTCGCCGAAGAGGAAGATTTTGCCGTTGGAGAGCAGCTGCGAGATGGCGAATGTGGAGATGGTGGGGATGAACACCATCGTGATGCCGCTCATTATGCCGCCGACGGACATCGGGAGCACCGTTTTCAGGAACACGGTGGAGGAATCCGCGCCGAGGTCCTGCGCCGCCTCGATGTAGCTGCGGTCAATGGACGACAGCGTCGTGTGCAGGGGCAGTATCATGAACGGCAGGTAGTTGTACACCATGCCGAAAAGCACTGTGCCCATGCCCAGGTTGACATCCATCGCAATGAAGATAGCCTTTGTCGCCAGGGTGCGGATGAGGAAGTTCACCCACATCGGCAACACATAAAAGAGCACCAGCACCCTTCCGCTCGGCATTTTGGAGAGGAAGTAGGCGAGGGGATACCCGATGAGCAGGCATATCGCCGTGGTGACGACGCCCACGATGAGGGAGTTTGCGAGGATGATGAGGCTCGACGAGTCCGTGAAGAAATCGCGGAAGTTGTCGAGGGTCAGATTGTTGTCCGTGTCCAGGAACGCGTTGACCAGAATCATCACCAGTGGCAGCACCACAAAGAGGAGCATGAACAGCACATAAGGGTAGCTGAACACGCGTTTCGTAATCCTGAACTTGGGTTTTGGGCGTTTCAGGGTTGCAGCCAGAGTTGCCATGTCACTTCACCTCCGCGTCCTTTTCTTCCGTTTCGGCGGGCTGTTTCGCGGCGTTTTCCGCCGTCGCCTCGTCGTAGAAGGTGTAGTTTTCGTCCGTCAGGGTTTCGTCGATTGCGGTCTGCACGGGCGACTCCTCGACAGGCGCTCCGTCCGCCTCGACCTCGCGCTTTTCGATGACGATTTTCTCGGGCGCAATCCTGATGCCGACGCGGTCGCCCTTGAGCCAGTCGTCGTCGGTGTCCACGAAAAAGTCGTAGTAGTCGTCGGTGCGCACGATGCACTGATAGTAGCTGCCCTTGTAGATGGAGCTCACGACCGTCGCGCCGATGACGCCGTCCTCCTCGTCGTCCGTGATTTCCACATCGTCGAAGTCAACCGTGACCTTGACCGGCGTGCCCGCCTCGAAGTCGCAGTTGCAGGGGAATTTGCCGTCGGAAATCCACACGAGATTCTCGCCCGCCATTTCGGTGAAAATCTCGTTGATGATGCGCGACTTGTGCATGATGTGCAGGTCGAATGGCTTGATGTAAAGCCCCACCGTCGAGCCCTCCTCGTAGTACGCCGTGTCGTGCGCGATGAGCTCGTTTTCGCCCGCCATGAGCGTCACCTGGTAGTGGTCGCCCTTGAATACGGCGGACACGACCGTTGCGGTGAGGATTGCCTTTTTGTCGTCCTTGTCGCGGATTTTGAGGTCCTCCGGACGGATGATGACATCGATGGGCTCGTTGTGCTTGAAGCCGTGGTCGACGCACTCGAAAACCGTGTCGGCAAACTCCACCTTGTAGTCCTCAAGCATGACGCCCGAAAGGATGTTGGATTCCCCGATGAAGTCCGCGACGAACGCGTTGGCGGGCTCGTCGTAAATCTTTTCGGGGGTGGCAATCTGCTGGATGACGCCGTCGCGCATGACCACGATTTTGTCGGACATGGTGAGCGCCTCCTCCTGGTCGTGCGTGACATAGACAAAGGTGATGCCCAGGCGCTTGTGCATGTCCATGAGCTCCAGCTGCATATCCTTCCTCATCTTGAGGTCGAGCGCGCCGAGGGGCTCGTCGAGGAGCAGGACCTCGGGCTCGTTGACGATTGCACGCGCGATTGCCACACGCTGTTGTTGTCCGCCCGAAAGCGACGCAACGCCCCTGTGACCGTAGTCCTCGAGGTCGACCATTTTCAGCGCGGCGTCAACCTTGTTTTTGATTTCCGCTTTCGTGTAGTGGCGGAAGAGCTGGATTTCCTCTCCCTTGCGGTTGCGCTTCGTGCCGTTGGGGATGAGCTTCATCTTCAGCCCGAAGGCGATGTTGTTGAACACATTGAGGTGCGGGAACAGAGCGTATTTCTGAAACACCGTGTTCACCTTGCGAAGATGCGGAGGGGTGTTCGTGATGTCCTCGCCGTCAAAGATGATTTGCCCCGAAGTGGGCATCTCGAAGCCCGCAATCATCCGGAGCGTGGTGGTCTTTCCGCAGCCGGAGGGGCCGAGCAAAGTGACAAATTCGCCGCGCCTGATGTTCAGGCTGGCGTTTTTGACGGCGTCTTTTGCGCCGTATGTCTTCGTTACATTCCTGATTTCGATGATGTTGTCGGACATATCCTCTCCTTAAAATGTGGGGGGCGACGCCACCCATATCACCTCGGCGGTCTCCGCCGAACGGTTTTCGATGAAGTGCACCTTGCCGCATTCGTAGTAGAACGAATCTCCCGCGCGCAGTGCGTATTCCTTTTTCCCGAGCCTGAGCACGACTTCGCCGCGCAACACATAGCCGAATTCCTCGCCCTCGTGAGGCATATCCTTGACCGAGGCGTGCCCGGGCTCAACCTCGATGAGTATGGGCTCCATTTCGTTGCGCTGACTGTTGGGGACGAGCCATGTGATTTTGTGCCCCTCCGCCTCCTTTTCGAAAAAGTCGTCGGGAGTGAACACGACCTTTTCCTCCTCGTCCTCGGCGAAAAACTCCGCCGCGGTCGTGCCGAGGGCGGAAAGCACATCGAGAAGCGTCTGAATAGAAGGGGAAGTCAGCTCGTTTTCGAGCTGGGAGATATAGCCTTTAGTCAGTTCGCAACGGTCCGCAAGCTCCTCTTGAGTAAGCCCGCATTGCAAACGGAGGCGTTTTATTTTTGCGCCGAATTCCATAAGCCCTCCCTGTTTAGCAAAAATTTACTCTGAGTTTAGCAAGTTCAGAGATTATAATCTTGAAGTTTAGAATTGCTAAACCGAATATGTGAGATTCATTATAGGGAAAGCGCACCCCCGTGTCAACGGTTTGAGGGCACAATGTCGGAAATTGTCAAAACAATTTTTCCGCGGGGAAGGGGAGGGGAGTCCGCGCCCTTTTTCTGCGTGGATTTTCATGACGCCGAAAGCGGGAATCGCACATTAAAACAGCTTCCCCGCGAGTGTGAATTCGGCAGGGAGTTCGACAGGGGCGCGGGGTGACAATCGGAGGGCAATCGGAGAACAAGCGGAGGACAAGCGGAGGAAATCGCACGCACATCGGGGGAAGGCGGGGGAAACGCTGGGAAACAATCTCTGTCTCTTATACACATCTGACGCTG
>USEV01000106.1 GCA_900553825.1 uncultured Eubacteriales bacterium | reverse complement strand
GACGAGCTGCCCTGCTACGACTGCGATGTCGCGCAGATTGCGAAAGATGTCGCGGAATCCCTGCGCGCCGACATCGAAAAGAACGGGCTCACCCTCACGGTGGACGCGGAAGAACGGGTGACCGTTCCCTCGCGCACGGAAAGACTGACCGAAATCTTCGGCAATCTGATACGCAACGCGACCAAGTACAACAAGGAAGGCGGCTCCATTTCCGTGACGGTGAAGGGGGGCAAGAACCCCTATGCCGAGGTGACGGACACGGGCATCGGCATCGCGGAGGACAACCTGGACAAGATTTTCTCCCGCTTCTTCACGGTGGACAAATCCCACAACGGGAAACACGGCGGCTTCGGGCTCGGGCTTGCGGTGGTGCGCAAACTGTGCGACCGCGCGGGCTGGAAGCTGACGGTCAAGAGCGTGCTCGGCGAGGGCACGACATTCCGAATCGAATTTTGAGCTAAGACAAAAACGCCGCAAACGCGGCGTTATTTTGATGTTTCAACCTGTTTCAGCCTGTAATCCAACCTGTTTCAGCCTGTAATTCAGTCCGTTTTTGTGCTGTAATTCAGCCTGTTTTACGCGGTCATTCGGCATACCGTTCGGTCCGTTTCATGCCGTTTGCGGGTTTTAACGGTATGTTTCCCCCGCACGAACCCGCCCCCGAGGAGGTGCATTTCTCCCTTTGCGAAAGATTTTCCCGTTCGCGGGGAAATCCGCTCGGAAATCAACTTCCGTGACGGGTGTGCCATGCGCTCCGGTGCCGTCCCGCAGGGCTGGCTTTCGAGCCGTCACTCCACCGTCACCGACCAGATGAGCTCGTATGTGGCAAGCGGCGAAAGCACGAACATATCGCGCTTTGTGGCAAAATCGTCCACCACTCCGTCGTAGGCGGGCAAGCTCGTCCACGGCTCGATGCAGACATAGGGCGCCTCTTTCTTGGGGGCGTGCCAGATTCCCAGATACTTCATCGCGTCGGGGAATTCCACAATCACCTTGCGGGGGCTCGTGTCGCTGGTCAGGACGACTTTGTGCGATATGCCGGAGAGCACCACCGCGTCGTGGTCGAACAAGGAGTGCCTGAGCCACATCGCCTTGTCGCCTTCGAGCGGGAAAGGCTGCGTTTCGTCCGTGAGATAGCAGGTGTCCGAAAGGCAAATTTTGTGGGGCTTGCATTCGGGCACGAATTCCAGCCGCCAGTCCTCGAACTTGCCCTCCCCGCCCAGCGGCACATAGAAACCGGGGTGTCCGCCCAGCGCGAAAGGCATCGCCGTCTCGGTGTGGTTGATGACGGAAATCTCCATCTTCACCGTGCTCCCCTCGAGCGAATAGCAGATGTGATACTCGAAATCGAACGGATACATCCCGAGAGTCTTTTCGTCGGAACGCATGCCGAAATCGATTTTGTCGCGCCCGAGCACGGTTGCGTCGAGCACGCTCTTCCTCAAAAACCCGTGCAGGTTCATCTCGTAGGTCTTGCCCTCGAAGGTGTAACGCCCCTCCGTGAGCCTGCCGCATATCGGGAACAGGTTGTACGCCCTGCCCGCCCAGAACTCGGGATTGCCCTGCCAAAGATACTCCGTTCCGTCGCTCTTGGAACGGATGGACTGAAGCTCCGCACCGACATCCGAAATTGTGACCTCGATGAAATCGTTGAAAATGGTGTAAAGCATTTTTCCTCCTTATCGGGAAGCCGCAGACGACATTCCCGTTAACCATTATACTCCAAACCTCAAAACAGTTCAACGGTTAATTTTCGGGATTGGCGTCGGGGAGGATACGAGCGGAAAAGTCGCGTATAGGAAATCGGCGCGGAGCCTGTCATTCGCCCGTGCGTTCGGGCAGAGGCAACGCCCTGAGGTGCTCCTTGAGCTCACTCGTCACGCGGAAACTCTCCACGCACTTTTTCACCGCGAGCCTGTGCACCTCAACCGAAAGCCTGCCCTCCTCGAAGTACGGCAACACCTCGTCGGGGCGTTTGACAATCGCCTCGCAGAAAAACCACGCCGCGCCCATGTCGAGGTAGTATTCGCCGCTCACACGCGCGACGGCGTCGGCGACTGACTTGTCGAAGCCCTCGCCAAGCATGAAACTCCTCATGCAGTTCGCGCCGAAACGCGCGGTGTAGACCCTCTCGCTCGCAAGCCAGCCGAACGCCAGTTCCCTTACCCTGTCGCGAACATCCGCCCGCGCGAACGACCGCGGCGAAAGCGCGTCGCACACCGCCCAGTTGTCGATGTGCGGCAAAAATTCCCGCACCGCCTCCACCGTCGCGTCAAAGTCCTTCATGCCGCTCACGAGCACGCTGTGCAGGATGTTTTCCTCGAGATAAAAGTGCGGGAGCGCGTTGAGAAAATCCTCCCGTTCCGCGTCGTCCAACGACTTGGCAAGCCTGCGGATTGCGGGCACCCTCACCCCCGCCACTCTTTCACGGGGCAGGGTCGGCACAAGCCTCGCCATGAACTCGGCGAGGCTCTGCTCGGAAAGATTTTTCAGCTTGTCGACAACGGTCATACGCACCTCGGCGCTGAATCGAATCCTTGCGCGGATTTTGCTTGAAATAACAAAAAGCGCGGGTTTACCGCGCATTTTTGAGTGTCAATCGTCTTTTTCTGCGGAGTCCTGCTCACCTGCGGGCGGCGTTTCGACGCCGTTTGCGGGAGCTTCGTCACCGTCGCCTGCGCCGTCGGCAGAGGGGTCGTCCGCGCCGCCGTTTGCCACTCCGTCCGTCGCTCCGCCGCGGGCGGCTTCCCGCTCGCGCTGTTCCCTCGCGAGGCGCACGCGCTCCTCGATGAACTTCCTTATCGTCTCGTCGTCCACGCCTCCCGACGCCTTGTTCTCCGCCTTTTCGACGAGCTTGTCGAAATTGAGGATAAGACGGGTCGCCACGGCAAAGAGCGCGGTTATCACTATGCCCATCGCAATCATCGCGCCGCCCGCCACTTTGTCGCCGTCTGCCACGAGGAAGTATATCCCCGCGCCCGCCAGCGCGAGCCCCATGACGAGGCAGACCACGGACAGCACCATGTTTGCGGTCTTGTTGAACCTGTTCCTGCGCATCACTTCACAAACACCGCGACTTCCTCGAAGGGCTTCCTCTGCTTATTGCGGACCTCGTCGCTTGCGGGCATACCAAGCGCGAGCACGAGCTCAACGCGGCTCTTGTCCTTCTTGGAAAGCCCGAGCGCCTCCTTGATGTCACCCTCGTCGAACATACCCAGTATGCACGAGCCGACGCCCAGCGACGCGGCGGCAAGGGTCATGTTCGCGGTCGTGATGCCGATGTCGATTGCGGAAAATTCCCTGCCGAGGAGCACCTCGCCCACCCTTTCGGGATAGTTGGGCTTCTCGCGGAAGATGACCACGAACGCGCTCGCCTTGTCGGTGAACTTGTTCCTGCCGAACACCTGCACCGCACGGCGCACGCCCTCGCGGCTTTCGCCGCCGCTCACCACGGCAAAGTGCCAGGGTTGCGAATTGCAGGCGGAAGGTGCGAGCCTGCCCGCCTCCACGATGGTGCGGAGAGCTTCCTCCGCCACGGGTTCGCCCGTATAGGAGCGACAGCTTTCGCGTTTTTTGCAAAGTTCAATAAAATCGAAATCCATAAAAACTCCGTCCGGCGACGGGCGCGTCTTCGGCGCGGTCGCCCTTTTGCATTCTACCTGACATTTTACCCCAAAGGGCGGTTTTAGTCAATCGTAGAGCGCACTCGCGCCCACTCCCCCGCACGGCGCGCAAATGCGGGCGTGCGGTTGACATCTCCTGCCACGGAGGGTACAATCTTGCCATGAGCATTTTCGACGGCGAACTGAAAATCCAGGCGTCCGCCGCCTCCGGGACGGAAGCGGTGCTTAA
>USEV01000105.1 GCA_900553825.1 uncultured Eubacteriales bacterium | reverse complement strand
ACTGCCTCTGCGGGGTAATTGTTACCCCGCGCACTCCGTGCCGAACTTGTGACGGCGTCGCGGGGAGAACTGAATCGGTGGCAAACAAAAACCCGCTTGCGCGGGTCGGGACGATGAAGGGGCGGGGCTAGCCTATGAGGGCTTTCACCGCAAGGGCGAGTTCCAGGCGGCATTTGAAGAGGTCGCAGCCGTAGGTATAGACGCCGTTGATGTCCCCTGCCGCGTGCCAGGAGTTTGCGGCGCAACCTCCCGAACAGAACATACGCGCCCAACAGTCGGCGCACTCGGGCTTGGTGTAGACATTGGAGCGCTTGAACTCGTCGCGCACCTTTTCGCCCTCGGGGGTGAGACCGTCGAACACATTGCCCATGAGGAAGCGCTTTTCGCCGACGAACTGATGACAGGGGTAAAGCTCGCCCGTGGGCGTGACGGCGAGATACTCGGTGCCCGAGCCGCACCCGGAGATGCGCTTGTAGACGCAGGGTCCGTGTTCGAGGTCGAGCATGAAATGGTAGAAGGTGAAGGGTCTGCCCGCCCGCGCGCGTTCGACCAGCCTTTCGGCGAGCTTTTCGTACTCGCGGCACACGATCTGTTTGTCGTCCTCCGTGAGCGCATAGGGCGAAGACGGGTCGGCGACGACGGGCTCCATGCTCAGGCGGTCGAAGCCGAGGTCGAGCATGACATCGATGTCCGCCATGAAATCGGGGTTGAGGTGGGTGAAGGTGCCGCGGATGTAGTAATCCTTTTCCCCGCGCGCCTTTGCGAACTTCTGAAACTTCGGCACGATGATGTCGAAGCTTCCCACCCCGCCCACGGTGTGACGGAAGCGGTCGTTGACCTCTTTCCTGCCGTCCAGACTCATGACGACATTGTCCATCTCGCGGTTGGAGAACTCGATGACATCGTCGTCGACAAGCATACCGTTGGTGGTGAGGGTGAAACGGAAGTGTTTGCCGCTCTGCTGTTCGAGGGAGCGTGCGTATGCGGTGATTTTTTTCACCACATCGAAATTCATGAGCGGCTCACCGCCGAAAAAGTCTACCTCGAGGTTGTGGCGGGTGCCGGAATTTTCGATGAGGAAATCTATTGCTCGCTTCCCCACCTCGAACGACATGAGGGCTCGCTCGCCGTGATAACGCCCCTGGCTTGCGAAACAGTAATCGCAGTCCAGGTTGCAGGTGTGGGCGATATGCAGGCAAAGCGCCTTGACGACAGTCGGGCGTGAGGTGACAAAGGTGATGTCGGGGCGGAACTTGTCCTCGGAAAACAGCTTGCCTTCGCGGACCAGCTCCTCCACATCGTCGAAACACTCCTCGACCTCGCTTTCGGGTATGCCGTGCTTTTGCGCGACGGCGGTCACCGCCTCTCCGCGCGGGGTTTTGCCGTAGCACGAAACGATGTCGCGCGCGACATCGTCAACCACATGCACCGACCCGCTTGCGGAGTCGAAAGCGATGTTTACCCCCAGCCTCGAAAAGATGTGAACCATATCAAAAGCGACAAAAATCCGTCCGCGAAACCGCGGACGGAAATGCACGGTTTTCTGCGGAATTACTTATCGCTCTTCTCGCACTTCTGATTTGCAACGCCGCAAGAGGTCTTGCAAGCGGATTGGCAAGAGGTCTGGCATTCGCCGCAGCCGCCGTTTCTTTTGCTTTCCTGAAGATTGCGGGTGTTCAAAGTGACAATCCTTTTCATAACAGTTCTCCTTTTGTTTGTGTGTTCATTATATTCCCGCGCGCGCATTTTGTCAAGGGTGCGACGCTCTTTGCGCCCGTGCCCTCACGGGAAATTCCTGAGCAGGACGGCAAGGGAATCGGGGGCGTTTTTTGCCGTGCTCATGACCTTTCCGCCGTCCGTCGCCACCTTGGAAACCAGCTCGACGACGACGCCCGTGACACGCTCGCCGGGGAGCAACACGGGCACGGCAGGCGGATAAATCCACACCGCCTCCGCGCTCACTTTTCCCACGGCTTTATGGAGGGGAACAACCCTTGAAGCGGAATCGGCATCAAAGATTTCGCACACCTTTTCGCCCGCTTCGAACGCCGCGGAAAAACGGTGCGAGGCGGGGGCGGAAGACGCCTTGTCGAAACGCATCAGCCCGTCGCGCAGACGGGACAAAGTGCCCGCGTCGTCACCCACCGTGGCATAGGCGAGGACGCCCCGCGATGTCGCCCCTTCGAGCTCTATGCCGCACTCTTTCCGCAAAAGCGATTTGAGCTCGTAACCGCCGTAAGCGCAGTTTAATGTGTCGAAATACAGCTTTGATTGGTCGAATTTGAAAATCTCGGGGATTTTCCCGTCCTCTTCGCCCAACAGCCGCAACGCCTTTGATTGACGCGCTTCCCGTCTGAAGCGCTCAAGGTCGCGGGCAAACGCCTCGAGCTGTTCCCTGCCCTCTTTTTCGAGATATTCCATGAGCTTCGCCGCGCCCGCCATGAGGACATAGGACGGCGACGAAGTGACAAAGACGGAGAGCTTTTCGGCGAGCTTTTCGGGGTGTATGCGGTGGCTTGCTATGTGCACGATTGCGGTCTGCGTGAGAGCGGGCAATGTCTTGTGCAGGCTTTGCACCACGATGTCCGCGTCCTCGCCCGTCCCGCCGTCGGGGAAGGCGTCCGAGAGCCCCAGGTGCGCGCCGTGCGCGCCGTCGACGACGAGCAGTGCCCCATGCATGGCGCACACTTCGGCGATGCCCCTGACATCGCTCATCACGCCCTCGTAGGTGGGAGATGTGACCACCACGGCGTGACAGGGTTTTTCGCGCAGGGCACGGTCCACTGCCTCGGGTGTCACACTGCCGAATATGCCGAAGCCGCTCACGACGGGCGGCACGACATATTCCGTCTGCAGACGAAGCGCCGATGCGGCGTTGAAAACGGAGCGGTGACAATTCCGCGCGACGAGCACTCTGCCCCCCGCGGGGACTGCCGCAGCGATTGCGGCAAAGATACCGCCCGTCGAACCGTTCACGGTGAGAAACGCCTGCCTGCTCCCCCAAAGCGCCGCCGCACGGCGGTTGATGTCGAGGATGAGTCCGTCCGGGTCGTGCAAATCGTCGAAGCCTTCGATTTCCGTTATGTCAAACTCCCCGCCCAGCTCGCGCAGCCACGGGAATTTCACGAAGTTTCGCTTGTGCCCGGGCATGTGCATGGGGAGCACTCCGTCAAGAGTTTTAAGCTCGTCGAATAGGTTCATGTTTCCTCACGAAGCGTTTTTTTCATTATATAACTTTTGTCACACACGGGCAAGCGCGCCGAGCCACTCTTGACACATTCCCTTAAACAATGTATAGTCGTTTTATCAAATCCGGGAGGCGGAAGATGAAATCGTACCGCAAAGTGCTCACCGTCAACATTCCCTCGCGCAGAGGTTTTCTCAACATCACACCGCAGGTCGCGGCGGCACTCAAAGAATCCGACATCAAAGAGGGGCTTGTGCTCGTCAACGCCATGAACATCACCGCGAGCGTCTTCATCAACGACGACGAAAGCGGTCTGCACTCCGATTACGAAAGATGGCTCGAAAAGCTCGCCCCTGAAAAGCCCTACTCTCAATATGCCCACAACGGCTACGAGGACAACGCCGACGCGCATCTCAAGCGCACGGTCATGGGGCGCGAAGTTGTGGTTGCCGTGACGGAAGGCAAGCTCGACTTCGGCACCTGGGAACAGATTTTCTACGGCGAATTCGACGGTATGCGCCAAAAGCGCATCCTCATCAAGATAATCGGCGAATGACGGCTTTGACAGTCACCCGAACCTTTCGCCGCGAACGCACCGATCTGCCGATCCGAAGCTTCAAAGCCTCATGAACCTGTCTCTTATACACATCTGACGCTGCCGACGATAA
>USEV01000104.1 GCA_900553825.1 uncultured Eubacteriales bacterium | reverse complement strand
GAGATTCCTCTACGTCTCGTGGGCTCGGAGATGTGTATAAGAGACAGCTCCTATATTTGCTACACAAGCGAGGGATTTGAAAAAGCAATAGATGACATAGTCATGTTTGCCGAAAGCGAGGGTCTGACCGCCCACGCGCGTTCGGCGGAGGCAAGAAGAAAATGAGCAGGTTTGCCAAAAAAGCGGGCTTTGACATCGCGCCCTACACCCCCGGCGAACAGCCGAAGGGACGGGAATATGTCAAGCTCAACACCAACGAATCACCCTTTCCCCCCTCTCCCGCGGTTATACGCGCGATAGAGGGCGGGGAAGCCTCGCGCCTCAACCTCTATTCCGACCCGACGGTGTCGGATCTCAACCGCGCGATAGCGCAGAGGTTCTCCGCCGTGTTGGAAAAGGAGGGCAAGCCCCCCGTTTCCCCCGAGCAGGTCTTTTCCGGCAACGGCTCGGACGAGGTGCTGGCATTTGCCTTCCGCGCGTTCTGCACGGGCGGCGTCGGCGCGGCGTTCCCAGTGACGGGCTACGGCTTTTACCCGGTGTTTGCGGAGTTCTTCGGCGTGCCGTACAAAGAGGTCCCAATGAAGGACAGGTTCTTTGTGGATGTGGCGAGGTTCGACGGCTTGAAAGAAACGGTCGTGATTGCCAATCCGAATGCGCAAACCGGAGTTTATCTGCCGCTTTCCGACATTGAAACCCTGCTTTTGCAGGATAAGGACAGGCTTGTCATCGTCGACGAGGCGTACTGCGATTTCGGCGGCGAAAGCGCGGTGAAGCTCCTTGACGCATACGACAATCTGCTCGTCGTCATGACGATGTCCAAGTCCCGCCAGCTCGCGGGCGGCAGGCTGGGCTTTGCGATAGGCTCAAAGGAACTCGTCGCCGACCTTAACGGGGCGCGCTACGGTTTCAACCCCTACAACATAGGCAGGCTCGGCATTGTCGCGGGCATTGCGGCAATCTCCGACGAGGAGTATTTCGTCAAAACGACTTCCGCCGTCATCGCGGAGCGCAATAGGCTTTCGGAGGAGCTTGTGAAGCTCGGCTTCGAGCTCACGCCCTCGCTTGCGAACTTCGTCCTCGCGGGGAAGGAAGGTCTGGACGGAAAGGAACTTTACCTTGCGCTGAAAGAGCGCGGGGTGCTGGTCAGATGGCTCGGCGGCGACATCGCCGACAGGGTCAGGATAACTGTCGGTTCGCGCGAACAGAACGACGCGCTGATTGCGGCAATCAAGGATGTTTTTAAGGAGAAAGGTATATGAGAGAATCGCAAATTTCGAGAAAAACCGCCGAGACCGACATCTCTTTGCAACTGGTCATCGAGGGGAGCGGAAGCTACGATGTGCGCTCGGGCAGCTACTTTTTCGACCACATGTTGGAGCAGGTTGCACGGCACGGCTCTTTCGACCTTTATCTGCGTTGCAGCGGCGATGTCGAGGTTGACTTCCACCACTCCGTCGAGGATGTTGGCATCTGCCTCGGCGAGGCGTTCCGCGACGCCCTCGGCGACAAGCGGGGCATACGCCGTTACGGCAGCATCATCCTGCCCATGGACGAATCCCTCGCGCTCTGCGCCCTGGATTTCAGCGGCAGGACGCACCTGAACTTCGATGTGCAGTTCCCGCCCGAATACAAGGTGGGTGACCTCGACACCGAGCTCATCAAGGAATTTTTCGCGGCGTTCGCGAGGTCCGCTTATGCCACCCTGCACATCAAACTGCTTTGCGGCGAGAATGTGCACCACATCGCGGAGGCGGTGTTCAAGGCGTTTGCGCGCGCACTCAAGGAAGCGTGCTCCATTGAAAGCGGCAGCGAGGACAGACTGCCCAGCACGAAGGGGATGTTATGATTGCCGTCGTCGATTACGGAGTCGGAAACCTGTTTTCGTTGGTCAGCTCCCTGCGCTTTGTGGGAGCGGAGGTGCAGGTCAGCGGCAATGCGGATGACTTCCGCGCCGCCGACGGCATAATTCTGCCCGGCGTGGGCGCGTTCCGCGACGCGCGCGAAAAACTGCGCGCCACGGGGCTCGAACCCGTGCTCCTCGAAGAGGCGGGCAAGGGCAAACCCTTTCTGGGGATTTGCCTCGGTATGCAGCTGCTTTTCGAAAAGAGCACCGAATACGGCGAGCACGAGGGTCTGGGGCTCATCCCCGGCAAGGTCGTCGCGCTCAGACCTCCCGCGGGGCTCAAGGTGCCCCACATGGGCTGGAACAGCCTGCGGTTCACCCGTCCGTGCCCGCTTTTCAGGCACATCAGTGAGGGGGAGTATGTCTACTATGTCCACTCCTATCACGCGACGGGGTGCGCCGACTACACGGTGGCGGTGAGTGACTACGGCATACCCGTTACGGGCGCGGTCGCCCGCGGCAATGTGTTCGGCACGCAGTTCCACCCCGAAAAGAGCGGCGAAACGGGGCTCGCCATTCTGAAGGCGTTTGACGAGCTGGTGAGGGGGAGAGTATGAAGATTTTTCCTGCCATAGACCTGCGCGGCGGCAAGGTGGTGCGCCTGACCGAGGGCGATTACGACAAAATGACGGTGTACGGCGACGACCCCGTGGGCGCGGCGACGGGCTTTGCGGCGGCGGGAGCGGAGTGCGTGCACACGGTTGACCTCGACGGTGCGCTTGTCGGCGAAACGGTGAACTTTTCCGTCATTGCCGACATAGCGAAAAAGAGCGGGCTTTTCCTCGAAGTGGGGGGCGGAATCCGCGACGAGGCGAGGATAGCGCGTTATCTCGAAGCGGGCGCCGACAGGGTCATTCTGGGCACCGTTGCAATCGAAAACCCCGCATTCTGCGAGGAAATGATAAAAAAATACGGCGCCGCCGTCGCCGTCGGCGTGGACGCGCGCGACGGCAAGGTGGCAATCCACGGCTGGAAGACGGTGACGGACACCGACGCATACGACTTTTGTGCCCGTCTTGCCGACTCGGGCGCGGACTGCGTGATCTACACCGACATCTCCCGCGACGGGAAGCTCGCGGGGCTGAACATCGCCGCCTACGAGCGCCTCTCGCGCATCTCGGAGCTGAAAATCGTGGCATCCGGCGGGCTGACCCGTGCGGACGAGATAGTCAGACTCCGCGAAATGGGGCTTCACGGGGCAATCCTCGGCAAGGCGATGTATACGGGCGCGCTCCCGCTCTCCGTCGCGCTTGCCGCGGCAAAGGAGGACTGATGCTTGCAAAACGCATAATCCCGTGCCTGGATGTCAAGGACGGGATGGTGGTCAAGGGCAAAAATTTCACGGGCTTGCAGAATGTGGCAAATCCCGTCGATTTGGCGCGTTTTTACAATTCGGCGGGCGCGGACGAGCTGGTTTTTTACGACATAACGGCGTCGGCGGAGGGGAGGAAGCTGTTTGCGGACACGCTGCGCGAAGTGGCGTCGCAGGTGTTCATCCCCCTCACGGTAGGCGGCGGAATCAACGAACTTTCGGACTTTGACCGCGTGCTCAAAAGCGGCGCGGACAAGGTGAGCGTGAACAGCGGCGCGATTGCCGACCCCGCGCTCATAGGTCAGGCGGCAAAGCGATACGGCGACCAGTGCGTGGTGCTCTCGATAGATGCCAAGCGCGCGGGCGACAAATTCGAGGTTTACGCCAAGGGCGGCAGGGTGCCGACGGGCATAGACGCGGTGGAATGGGCACGGCGCGGACAGGAGGAGGGCGCGGGCGAAATCGTCCTGAATTCCATTGACACCGACGGTGTGAAAGGCGGGTTCGACCTGGAGATGCTCCTCGCGGTATGCGCCCGCGTCAGCGTGCCGGTGATAGCGTCGGGCGGCGCGGGAAACGCCGAACATTTTGTCGAACTTTTCAAAAAGGTGAGGGGAGTGGACGCGGGTCTTGCCGCGAGCATATTCCACTA
>USEV01000103.1 GCA_900553825.1 uncultured Eubacteriales bacterium | reverse complement strand
GCTGCCTATGCCCGCCTTTTGCGTCATTTCGGAAACGGTGGCAAAATCCACCTGAAACTTGCTTCTGCTTTTCATATTCCCCCTGCCGCACCCGTTATTTCCGCTTTTGCGCGCCGTTTTTGGGCGTGCGATGGCAAAACCCGTTTCGCGCGCGGCGTATCCGGTGCGGGCTTACAAGCTCATTTTAGAGCCGATTTTATGGTGAGAATACCATAAATACGGAAAAAACAACAAAAATGCGGGATATTTTGCTGGCGAGGTGGTACAATGCCGGTATGGGAAAGGAAACCTACAACATCACCGTCGCTCCCGCCTGCAAAAATCCCGTCTACGAACAGCGCGAGGCGGGGGTCGGGCATACGCCGTACGAGACGGAAAAGATTTTCTATTCCTGCATACGCGCGGGCGATGTGCACGGGGTCATGCGGTTTTTCAAGGACTGCCTTGACGCAGGCATCGTGGTCGGGAGTATGTCCCGCGACAGCCTTACGCAGATGAAGTACTTCGGGGTGTGTTGCGTGACTCTCGCTTGCCGCTACGCTATCGAGGGCGGTATGGCGGAGCAGGAGGCGTTCAACTTTTCCGACGATGTCATACGCGCCGTGGACGGCGCGAGCTGCGCCGACGAGATTATGTCCCTGCTCATGGAAAAGGCTGTCACCCTGGCAAAGCGGGTAGGAGAGTGTTCGCTGCCGCAGGGGAGTCCGAAGCCCGTGCGCGACGCGGTCAATTACATCAACCTGCACCTGCACGAGAAAATCACGCTCACCGCGCTCGCCGCGCATTGCGGGTTTTCGGCGGACTATCTTTCCGAGCTTTTCAGAAAGAGCACGGGCACCTCGGTGTCGCGCTATGTCGGCAAAAGAAAGTGCGAGGCGGCGAAGGCGATGCTCGAAGGAAGATTCCTCGTCAGCGCAGTGGCATATAATCTCGGCTTTTCCTCGGAAAGTCAGTTCATCGCAAAGTTCGTGGGGGAGTTCGGCGTGACCCCGGCGCGGTGGCGCAGGAATGCGGCGAGAAACGGTGACATCGGCGGCGGGTTGTGATATAATCGGAAGGAAAACGGAGGCACACCATGCGCAGAACGGACAGGGAAAGAGACGCGGATTTCGCGCTTGCGGTTGCGGACAAGTGCGAGTGGGCGACGGTGTCGGTGGTCACCCCGGAGGGTGAACCTTACGCCGTCCCCGTGAGCATCGTGCGCGACGGCGACACGCTCTACTTCCACACGGCGAAGGAGGGGCGCAAGATTGACGCGATAAAGCACGACCCGCGTGTGTGGGTGGTGTGTGTGGGCGATGTCGAGCGTGCCGTGACCGCATTCACCACGGGCTACGAAAGCGCGATGTTCGAGGGGGAGTGCAAAGAGGTGACCGACGAGGCGGAGAAGGTGCACGCCCTGCGGCTTCTTTGTCAAAAGTATACGCCGCAGAACATGGCGAAGTTCGACTCCGCGGTGTCGGCGAGCCTTGCGAGGACGGGAGTTTTCGGTGTGAAAATTCTTTCCGTCACGGGCAAGGCGAAAGTGCTGAAAGCGCAGTATAAAGGTGATTAACATCACAAACAGCGTCATAAAGTGCCGTTTGTGTCAAGAACAGAGTATGGTTAAAGGAAAAGAAGAGCTCGTTTTTTTGCGGGATACGGTCCTGAAAGCGTGGAGCGAGTGCGGCGGCGAGAGCCTGAATACGCGCGGCAAAGGCGCCTTCGACCTCGTCACGGACATCGACCTTGCGATGGAGCGTTTCATCACCGATGCCATCCTCGGGCGGTTCCCCGGGGACACGGTTGTGGGCGAGGAATTCAACCCTTTGCGCGAGCTGCCCTCGGGCAGGAGCTGGACCGTAGACCCCGTCGACGGCACGGTGAACTTCGCGCACGGACTCCCACTCTTCGGGGTGCAGTGCGCCTTCTGCGAGGACGGAAAACCCATTGCCGCAGTCATTTACCTGCCGCGTTTTGACGAGATGTATTGCGCGGTGAAGGGCGGCGGAGCGACGCTCAACGGCAAGCCCGTTTCCGTGTCGGGGAGGAGCGCGGAGGACGCGGTCGTCAACCTCGGCGACTACTCCCACAAGACGCTGGCGCACGCCGCGGGACAGATTGAAAGGGTGCAAGCCATCTACGACAGCGTGGCGAAGCTCAGGCACTTCGGTGCCGCGAGCGTGGATTTCGCGTGGTTTGCCGCAGGCAGGACGGACGCCTTTTTGATGTACACGCGCAACCTGTGGGACCTCGTGCCCGGGTGGTTGCTCGCAACGGAGGCGGGCGGCATTGCCATGTCCGTCCACGGCGGGGAATACGCCCTTTCGGAAGAGGGCATAGTGGTGTGCGCGTCGGAGAGCATCGCAAAGCTCATGCGCGAGAGCGCTAATTGAGGATACTATGGACAAGCGTCTTGAGAAAAAGCTGGAAGAAATAGCACGCGGCCTCGGACATACCCCCGTCGCGGATCTGGGCGGCGGCGTCTTCGGCAAGCTCGAGGGCGAAAATCCCGCGGGCTCGGTCAAGGACAGGGCGGCGTTTTACATCCTGCGCGACGCGCTTCTCAGCGGCGCGCTCAAGGAGGGCGCACCCGTCGTCGAGGCGACGAGCGGCAACACGGGAATAGGGCTCGCCTATGTCGGGGGACTGCTCGGCATAAAGGTGGTGCTGACCATGCCCGAAAGCATGAGCGAGGAGCGCAGGAAGATGCTCGCCGATTACGGTGCGGAGCTGGTGCTCACTCCCGCGGAGGGCGGCATGGGCGCGGCGGTGGAAGAGGCAAAGAGGATTGTGCGCGGGACGGGCGGATTTTTCGCCGACCAGTTCGGCAATCCCTCTTCGGTGACGGCGCATTTTGAGACGACGGCTCCCGAGATTTTCGCCGAGCTCCCCGATGTCGGCGCGGTCGTTG
The DNA here is from genome assembly GCA_900553825.1 of uncultured Eubacteriales bacterium. GTDB lineage: Bacteria > Bacillota > Clostridia > Christensenellales > CAG-917 > Limadaptatus. Next base: position 989 of record USEV01000103.1, on the reverse strand, counting down.
CCGGCGTGGGCAGCGGCGGCACCGCAATGGGCATAAAGAAGTACATCGTGCACAACGGCATCGCCTGCAGGGTGTGCGCGGTGGAGCCCGCCGAAAGCCCGCTCATGAGCAAGGGCTATGCGGGGGCGCATCTCATACAGGGCATAGGCGCGAACTTCCTGCCCGCAATCGTGGACACCGCGGCGTTTGACGAAATCGTTGCCGTGCGCGGCGAGGACGCGGTGAAGGCGACGGGAGAGCTTTACAAAAAATTCGGTCTGAAGTGCGGCATATCCTCGGGTGCGGCGTATCTCGCCGCCCGCGATGTCGCGGAGCGCACGGGGGGCAAGGTGCTTGCAATCTTCCCCGACCGCAGCGACCGTTACCCCGATTCACTTTACGAATGACCGCACGGGCGGAAATTTCGGAGGCAAGATGGCAAAGCGAGTGGTCATAGGACTCAGCGGCGGAGTGGATTCCGCAGTGGCGGCGAGCCTGCTCAAGGAGCAGGGCTACGATGTCGTGGGTCTTTACATGTCCAACTGGAAGGACAACGAGCCCGACGGCGAGTGCACGGGCGAGCGCGACTGGGCGGATGTCGCGCGCGTCGCGGAGAGCATAGGCATACCGTATTACTCGGTGGACTTTTCGGAGGAGTACATGGACAGGGTGTTCAGGCTGTTCCTTGCGGAGTACGCAAAGGGCAGGACGCCCAACCCCGATGTGCTGTGCAACCGCGAGGTGAAGTTCGGTCCGTTTGTCGACTTCGCGCGCGGCATGGGGGCGGACTACATCGCAACGGGACACTATGCCGCCGTCCGTCACGAGGACGGGCGCAACACGCTGCTTCGCGCCGTAGACGAGAACAAGGACCAGACCTACTTCCTCAACCAGGTCACGGCGAGGCAGTTCGACGATGTGCTGTTCCCGCTCGGGGAGCTATATAAAAAGGATGTGCGCGAGTACGCACGCGCGCGCGCGATTCCTGTCGCCGAGAAGAAGGACAGCAC
>USEV01000102.1 GCA_900553825.1 uncultured Eubacteriales bacterium | reverse complement strand
ACGAGATTCCTCTACGTCTCGTGGGCTCGGAGATGTGTATAAGAGACAGACATGAGGCTGTTTGTGGAGCTCGTGGACAACATGAGCGATCAGGATATCCTCGTTTCGCAGGACGACGACAAGGCGTTGAAAGTCCTCGAGATGTCCGTCGAGGACCTCGACCTCTCCGTCCGCTCGTACAACTGCCTGAAACGCGCGAACATCCACACCGTCGCAGACCTCACCAGACGCACCGAGGACGATATGCTCAAGGTCAGAAACCTCGGTAGAAAATCCCTCGAAGAGGTCGTCAAGAAGCTCGAAGAGCTCGGATTGAGCCTCAAAGCACAAGAGGACTAGGAGGACATCATGGCAAGAAAATTGGGTAAGCGCACCGACCAGAGAATGGCGATGCTGAAAAATCAGGTTTCCGAACTTCTTTGGTACGGCGAAATCGAGACGACCCTCGACCGCGCAAAGGAAGTCAGAAGAATGGCGGAAAAGCTCATCACGCTCGCAATCCGCACCTATCAGGACGAAGTCACCGTCAAGAAGTCCGTCACGGGCGCAAAGGGCGACAAAGTCGAGACGGAACTCGTCAACGACGGCGCCAAGAAGCTCGCCGCCCGCAGAAGGCTCATGGCGGAGCTGCGTGACCTCAAAGAGACCCGCAACGAGAAGGAGAGCAAGGCGGCGTATTCCGCACGCATAAAGGATGTCCATCATCCCCTCGTGGAAAAGATTTTCCGTGAGTATGCTCCCAAGTACGACGCGCGCGCAACCGAGCTCGGCAAGGGCGGCGGCTACACCCGCATCCTCCGCACCGGCACAAGGCGCGGCGACGCGGCACAAGTTTGCATCATCCAGCTTGTGTAATCGCTGAACAGAAACGGAAAACGCCGCACGATGCGGCGTTTTTTGTTGCCTCCGTTCCGCTTGAAAGGGTTGCTCGCGCAAGGGCGGGTGTGCTCAAAGGGCTGTATCGCGCTGCGCTGAAAGGGCTGTATCTTAAAGGGCGGTGCCCGACGACATTTCAAAGCGCTCCGCGTCCGAACCCCGTTGACTGTCCGAAAATCGGCATCTCGCGAACCCGCTCTCTCGCAAACCCGCTGCCTCGCAAACCCGCTGTCTCACAAAGATAGTAGCGGAAAAGACCGAAAAAAAGACCGAACCGTGCGGTTCGGTCTTTTCCGTTGACTTTTGCAAGTTATCTCTTCACACGGAAGGCGTTGAAGCCGGGGTAGACAGCCGCTGCGCCGAGCTCTTCCTCGATGCGGACGAGCTGGTTGTATTTCGCGACGCGCTCGCTTCTGCTGGGGGCACCCGTCTTGATCTGGCAGGTGTTGAGTGCGACCGCGAGGTCTGCGATGGTGACATCCTCGGTTTCACCGGAGCGGTGAGAGGTGATTGCGGCGTAGTTCGCTTCGTGCGCCATCTTGATGGCTTCCAGCGTCTCGGAGACGGAGCCGATCTGGTTGAGCTTGATGAGGATTGCGTTGCCGCAGCCGAGCGAGATGCCCTTGGAGAGGCGCTCGGTGTTGGTGACGAAGAGGTCGTCGCCGACGAGCTGAATCCTGTTGCCGAGCTCTTCGGTGAGAATCTTCCAGCCGTCCCAGTCTTCCTCGTCGAGGCCGTCCTCGATGGAGTAGATGGGGTACTTGTCGCAGAGTGCCTTCCAGTGAGCGACCAGCTCCTTGGAGGTGAACTTCTTGCCGCTCTTGGGCTGGACATAGAAGCCCTTGCCCTTTTCGCTGTCCTTCCACTCGCTCGCCGCCGCGTCCATTGCGAGGACAAAGTCCTTGCCGGGCTTGTAGCCCGCCTTTTCGACTGCGGTGAGGATGTATTCGATTGCCTCTTCGTCGCTTGCGAGGTTGGGAGCAAAGCCGCCCTCATCGCCGACGGAGGTTGCAAGACCCTTGGATTTCAGAAGAGCCGCGAGTGCATGGAAGACCTCGGTGCACTGACGGAGTCCTTCGCTGAAGCTTGTCGCGCCGACGGGCATGATCATGAACTCCTGGACATCGACGGTGTTTGCAGCGTGTGCGCCGCCGTTCAGGATGTTCATCATGGGGACGGGCAGTCTGTTGCCGCTCGTGCCGCCGAGGAAGCGGTAAAGAGGAATTTCAAGCGCGTTTGCCGCCGCTTTTGCCGCCGCGATGGACACCGCGAGGATGGCGTTTGCGCCGAGCTTGGACTTGTCTTTGGTGCCGTCCGCCTTGATCATGGCGGCGTCGATTGCGTAGGTGTCACCCGCGTTCATGCCCTTCAGGGTGTTGTTGATGACGGTGTTGATGTTGTTCACCGCCTTGGAAACGCCCTTGCCGCCGAAACGCTTTTTGTCGCCGTCACGGAGCTCCAACGCTTCGAACTCGCCCGTGGACGCGCCGCTGGGAGCCGCACCTCTGCCGAGAGTGCCGTCCTCGAGAATGACATCGGCCTCGACCGTGGGATTGCCTCTGGAGTCGATGATCTCTCTGCCGATAACCTGCTTGATGGTAAGATTCTTCATAATGCTACCTGTCTCCTGAAAGAGTAGATTTGTTGGCCCATTCGACCGTACCCGTAAATTATAAATCCTTTTGCGGAAAAAATCAACCGCCCGCGCGCGTGTAGTCAAAAAAGACCTCTCCCGCCGCGCCGCCGAGTGCGGCGCGCGTCGCGCACACAAACTACGCGGTTCGGGAACGGAATTTACTTGTCCGTCCACAAATGACAAAAACGCCGCTTTATTCGGCGTTTTGTTGCGTTAAAGTGCCTGTTTTGCGCTTTATGCGCGCCTCCCGTTTTCTCCCGCGCTCACTCCGGCTTTTGCCAGAGGGCGGCGCGCTCGGGGTGATAGATTGCGCCCAGGATGTTCTGTTTCGCGGAGGGAATTTCCTTTGTCAGCCTTTTGATGAGCTGTTTTGCGTATTCCCGTTTCGATGTGTGGTTCTGCGGGCAGGGGTTTTTCACGACGGGCAACCCGAGCCTGTTCACCGCACCCGTTATGTCGCATTCCTCGATGTATATGAACGGGCGTATGAGCATCACTCCGCTCTTGTCCATGTACGCGGTGGGAGTGAAGCACGAGAAACGCCCCTCGTAAAGCAAGGAGAGCATCACCGTTTCGGCGACATCGTCGGCGTTGTGCCCCAGGGCGAGCTTGCCTCCGCCCAGCCTGTTGATTTCGCTGTTTAGCGCGCCGCGCCTGAACTTGGCGCAGAGAGAGCAGGGGTTGGATTCCTGCCGCGCCTCGAAGACGATTTCCGCTATGTCCGTCTTCACGATGTGGCGCTCGACTCCCAGCGAGCGGCAGAACTCGGATACCGGGTCGTCCTCCGAGATGGGAGTGTCGCGGAAGCCCATGTCCACCGTGATTGCGGCAAGCTCGAACCGCTCCGGCGAGAACCTGCGGTAGGCGGAGAGCGCGGCAAGCAGCAACACACTGTCCTTGCCGCCCGAAAGCCCGACGAAAATCCTGTCGCCGTCCTCAATCATCTTGTAGTCCTGTATCGCCCGCCGCATGGGGGAAAGCACGCTTTGCATACCGTGATTATACACTTTCCGTTCCGCTTTGGCAAGCCGCATTCGCCGCCTTTCGTGCTCATAGAATATTGTGTCCGAGGTGCGTATGTTGAGCGAGAGTATAGCGGAATTTCTGCGCGAGTTCACGGGCAGCGATTATCTCACCCTTTTCCTGCTTTCAGCAATCCCTCTCACGGAGTTGCGCGGCGCGCTCATCATCATGGGAGGCATGAGCGGGGTGAACCGCGTGCTCGGTTTTTTGTGTTGCGTTGCGGGCTCCGCAGTCATCGTTCCGCCCGTCATTTTGCTTGTCCGCCCGCTCATTCACGGGCTGAAGAGCACCCGACGCCTCAAAAGCATGGGCGGCAGACTGGCTGTCTCTTATACACATCTCCGAGCCCACGAGACGTAGAGGA
>USEV01000101.1 GCA_900553825.1 uncultured Eubacteriales bacterium | reverse complement strand
TGTGTATAAGAGACAGTACCGCGCCCGATTTCGTCGAGCACCAGCAACGACGACGAAGTGGCGTAATTGAGGATTGTGGCGACCTCAATCATCTCCACCATAAAGGTGGATTGTCCGCCTGTCAGGTCGTCGCTCGCTCCGATGCGGGTGAAAATCCTGTCCGTGAGCGTGATTTCCGCGCTCTTTGCAGGGACGAACGAACCGATGTGCGCCATGAGCGTTATGAGCGCGACCTGTCGCATATAGGTGCTCTTTCCCGCCATATTGGGACCCGTGATTATCATGGTGCGGTTTTCGTCGCTGTCGAGCAAGGTATCGTTGGGGACATACGCTCCGTGCGGGAGTATGGTTTCGACGACGGGATGTCTGCCGTCGCGTATGTCGATTGCCTTGACCTTTTTGCCGATGACGGGTTTGACATAGTTGTTCCTGACCGCAACGGTGGCAAGGGAGACGAGGACATCCAGCGTCGCAAGCGCACGCGCGGTGCGTTGAAGCGACGCGATTTCGTCCATACACGCGCCGACCAGTTCGCCGAAGATGCGGTTTTCGATTGCCGCCGCCTCTTCGCTTGCGCCCAGAACCTTGTTCTCTATCTCTTTGAGCTCCTCGGTGATGAAACGCTCCGCGTTCACTAGGGTCTGTTTCCTCGTGTAACGGTACGGGACGCTGTCGAGGAAGGACTTGCTGACCTCTATGTAGTAGCCGAACACGCGGTTGTAGCCTATGTGCAGGTTGCGTATTCCCGTGCTCTCCCTCTCGCGGCTTTCGAGGTTGGAAAGCCATGTTTGCGCGGTGATTTTGATGTCGCGCAGTGAGTCGAGTTCCTCATCGAACCCCTTTTTGACGATGTAACCTTCGCCCTCCTTGCCCTTGACGAGCTTCTTGTTCTCGCGCTCCAGAGCGGAATTGAGCAGCAATGAGAGGTTTTCGAGGGGGTCGAGGTCGCCGTTGACGAGCTTGATGAGCGCGTCCTTTTTGCCGGCGATGAGCTTCTTGATGTCGGGGACGGCGTTGAGAGTGTCCGAAATGCCCAGCAAAGTGGAATGCGACGCCGCGCCGTATGCCAGTCTTCCGACAAGCCTTTCGAGGTCGCGCACCTTTCCGAGTGCCTCGGCAACCTTTTCACGGGTCAGCCTGTCGCCGACGAGCGTTTCGACGGCGTCCAGTCGGAGCGCAATCTGTTTTTCGTCCTGCAACGGCCTTTCAAGCCACTGGTTGAGCGCGCGAGCGCCCATCGCGGTGCGGGTGTTGTCAAGCACCCAGAGCAACGAACCCTTCTTCTTGCCGTCGCGCGCACGCGCCGTGAGTTCGAGGTTGCGCCTTGTCGCCGCATCAAGCATCATGAACATCTTGTCGTAGAGATAGCTCACGCTGTTTATCTGGGCAAGCGAACGCTTCTGCGTTTCGGAAAGATATTCGAGCAGTCCGCCTGCCGCACTCACGGCAAGGGGCTTGTCGTCGCAACCGAACCCCGCAAGCGAGCTCACGCCCAGCGCTTCCTTAAGCTTGCGCTCGGCTGTCGGGAAACGGTAGGCATAGTCGTGATAGCAACGCGGACGGATGTCGTTGTCCGCAAAAAAGCGTATGTCGCGGCTCGACGCGCTCAACGCCTCGTTGCACACGCACTCGGAGGGCTTCAGCGAATAAAGCATATCCGAAAGCCTTGCGCGCCAGTCCGCGCCCGAATACTGATATACGGTGAACTCGCCCGTGCTTATGTCCGCCCACGCGAGCCCGAATTCCTCGTCCGCGGCGTACACGGAGGCGAGATAGTTGGATGTCTTTTCGTCCAGGATGTCCTCCTCGACGAGAGTGCCCGAGGTGACCACGCGCACGACATCCCGCTCCAGCATACCCTTGGATGTCGCGGGGTCGGTGAGCTGTTCGCATATCGCCACTCTGTAACCCGCGTCGATGAGCTTCCTGATATAGCTGTCGACGGCGTGATAAGGCACTCCGCACATTGGTGCGCGTTCCTTGCCCATGCCGCAGTCGCGTCCGGTGAGCGTAATGTCGAGAACCCGCGAGGCGAGCTCCGCATCGTCGAAAAACATCTCGTAAAAATCGCCCAGCCTGAAAAACAGCAGACAGTCGGGATAGCGCGCTTTGATTTCAAAGTAACGCTGCATCATGGGCGAAAGTTTTTTCACATCAATGTTCATAATCCACCGCTATGTGTCCGAAAAGCGACGCCGAGCGTGCCTCGGTGATTTTCACGCCGACGAACTCGCCGACGAGGTTTTTGTCCGCAGGGAAAGTGACGAGCCGCCCGCTCTCGGTGCGGCCGCACAACATCCCGTCGTGTTTGGGCGACACATCCTCGGCGAGCACCTCGTAGACGCCGCCGATATAATCCTCGGAAAGTTGCTTGGTCACGGAATTCTGCAACGCGATGAGCTCGGTTATCCGCCTGCGCTTGATGTCGTAGGGAATCTGTTCCATACGGGCGGCGGGAGTCCCTTTCCGCGGAGAGTAAATGAATGTGAACGCATTTGAGAACCGCACCGTCTTCACGAGGTCGACGGTGTCGGCAAAATCCTCTTCCGTCTCGGTCGGGAAGCCCACCATGATGTCGGTGGTGATGCCGATGCCGGGCATCTTTTCGCGCAGTTTCGAAATCAATGAGAGGTAATGCTCGCGCGTATATCTGCGGTTCATGGCGGCAAGCACGCGGTTTGACCCGGACTGCACGGGCAGATGCAGATTTGCGCACACCTTGTCCGACTCCGCCATTGCGTCCATGACCTCCTCGGTGAGGTCCTTGGGGTGCGAGGTCATGAACCTGACGCGGAATTTGCCGTCGATTCGGGATATGTCCCTCAAAAGCCCCGCAAAATTCGCGCCGTCGGTGCGGTCGTTGCCGTAGGAGTTGACATTCTGACCGAGCAAGGTTATCTCCTTGTAGCCCTCGTCCACGGCACGACGGACTTCGTCGAGCACCGCCGCGGGATCGCGGGAAATCTCCCTGCCTCTGACATACGGCACTATACAGTAGGTGCAGAAATTGTTGCACCCGTAGATGATGTTCACCCACGCGTTGGGGTAACTGGTGCGCGCGACGGGCGTGCACTCGTCGGTGGGAAGATAGTTTTCAACCTCCGAGGTGTCGAAAACGCGGTAACGCTTGTCGCTGCGCCGCTTCGCCTTGCGCGATTGGACGACGCACTCTATCTCCTCGGGAAGCCGCGATATGTTGCGTGTGCCGAGCACGATGTCGACATAGTGGTATCGCGCCTTTATGGTGTCCGCGCCGCCGTCTTGCTGGGTCATGCAACCGCAGACCGCGATGATGAGGTCGGGGTTGCGCTTCTTTTCGCCCTTCACCACCCCGATGTTGCCCAGAGCGCGCCTTTCGGCATTATCGCGTATGCAGCAGGTGTTGAAGACGACGATATCCGGCCGCTCGCCCTCCTCGCAAGGAGTCGCACCCATTCCTTCGAGAAGCCCCGCGAGCTTTTCCGACTCGTGGACATTCATCTGGCAACCGTAAGTGTGAATGAGATAACGCATGATTCCTCCCGCGCGGGCGCTATGTTACCGTGATTCAATAATTATACATAAATCGCGGCGAAAACACAATAATAATTTGTGAAAACGCGCTTTGAAACAGCGGGTGCGAATACGCGCGCACAAGACGCGCAGGAACAGACGCCAAAACGCAAAAAGACGGAAATATTATGAAAAACAGCACAAAAAAGAGGGGTTACGGAAAAACGGCAACGACGACGGGAAATCCGTCAAACGCGCTCGCGCAACCGAAAAAACACAGGATTTTGCGAATAGTTTTGATAACATTTCTCGTTCTCGTCCTGGTCGTCGCGGTCGGCGCAATCACCGCGTACTTCGGTTTCATGCTGTCTCTTATACACATCTCCGAGCCCACGAGACGTAGAGGAATCTCGT
>USEV01000100.1 GCA_900553825.1 uncultured Eubacteriales bacterium | reverse complement strand
GCAGATCGTCGAGCGAGATGACGCTGCCCTCGGGGAGCGCCGCCACGGTCGCGTCGAAGTCCGCCTGGTCGACGACGGAGCCGAACTGCGCGGTGATGCCGACATTGACGCCGAGGGTGAAGGGGTCACCTTCCGCGTTGGTCAGGTTGAGTGCGGTGCTGATGTTGATGTTCTTGGGGAGAGCGAAGCCCTGGTTGGTGATGACGAGCGATGCGCCGTCCACGGGGATTTCCGCACCCGCAAGGCCGCTTTCCGCGGTGAACACGAGCCCGAAGATGTAGTCGAGGATTTTCTTGGAAAGGTCAATCCTGATTTCGTTGATGTTGAAGAGGTCGTCGATGTCCGTGTCGATGGACTCGATGATGGCAATGACAAGCCCGATGGTGTCTTCGATGGGCTCGTCCTCGGTGGCGCTGCTGCTGAAGTAGCGGACGATTTCGCCGCTTTCGAGCAGCTCTTTGGTCTGTTCCGCCGTGCCTATGCCGCCGTCCGCGGTGAGAATGCCGGCGTCGACGAGCGCGTCGTTCGCCATGGTGACGAGCTCACCGATGAGTCCGCCGAGCAGCTTGTTGAGGTTGATGCCGCCGATGGAGAACTTGCCCGTGCCGAGCATGCCGGAGAGGTCGACATAGAAGGACTCTTCCGCGCCGATGTAGCCGATGGTGGCAAGAGGTCCGCTCTCGCCGCCGCCGAGCTGAATGAGCAGATTGGTGCCGTCGGCATTGAACATATCGATGCCGCCCCTTATCTGCAGATAGAGCTCGTGATTGCCCTGCCCCACATCGATGGGCAGGTCGAACAGCCAGCCGTACTGCTCTTTCACGGAATCGGTGATGATGCCGTTGAACAGCGTGCCGAACGCACCGAGGATGTCGTTCAGGGTGAGGCCGTTGATTGAGCTGTGAGTGAGCCCGAGGGAGAGCTTGAGGTCAAGGGTGAGGGGCGAATATTCCTTGAGGGACGCGATGTCGAGCCCTCTGCCGCCCGCGGATTCGAGGTCACCTTCCGCCGCCTTATCGTCGGTGAGGTAACCCTTGATGTCAAAGGAAGGAGCTTCCTGCTTGTCTATGGCACTCGCGCCGACGCTGAGGGAAATGCTGTCGCGGATGATGCCGTATTCCTTCTCGAGTTCGGTGCCGTAGGTGTCGAAGTCGAGGTCGATGCCGAAGTCGATGCCGGTGAGAAGACGGTCGCCGTTTTCGTCTTCCGCGGAGAGGTCTGCGGAGAGCACGATGTCGGTGCTCTGCATTGCCTGCATCATCTTGAGGTCGATGCCGGTGAGGTCATTGACGATGTCGGCTATTTCGTAGCTGATGATGGGATTGGTGTCGCTGGGAGTGAGAAGTCCGACAAGTGCGGAACCGAGGATGCTCGCGAGGGAAACGGGCATCTCGATGTGCACGGAACCGTCCTCTCTGGTGGTGAGGGAAGATTCGCCGAACAGAGCGCCGACCAGGTTGCCGACCTGACCGACGACGCCGGTGTCAAACGAGAAGAGGTCGTCGAGAATGAAGTTCGCAAGGGAGCTGTCACCGAGCAGCTCGCGCAGAGTCTTGTCTATCGCGGAGAGATTGACATTGTCCGTCTTGACCGCACTGACGCCCTGCCTGACGCCCGAACAGTCGTAGATGAGCGTCGACTCGGTGTAGTATGTACCGACAAGCATCTTTTCCAGCTCGCCGTTCGCGGACAGCCTCCAGAGCTCGATGAGGAGCTCGGAATTGATGTCGTTGACGAGGTCGAGGTTGGCGATGACTCTGAAGGCGTAGGAATTGCCGTTGCCGTCACGGGTGTAGCCGAGCTTGATCGTGGAGTCGGCATAGACATAATTACCCGTCGGGGCGTTGGCATTCAACGCGGAGTCGATTAACATACCCCACGCCTCCGACCCGGTGAGGGTCGTCGACGAGGTGCCGGGCACCGTGGAATCGTCGTCAGGGATGGGGATTGTGCCTGTCGTCCCGCCGGCCTGGTCACAAGCCGTGAGGACGCCTGCCACGAGGCAGAGAACGAGCACAAACAGAAAGGCGAATTTCAATTTTCTCATAGCTTCCCTCCTATGCACTTGCGCGCAAGAAACGCGCACACATAGACTATAATACAGGGCAATTATACGCACGGACATAAGCCCGTTATGGGTGCATTAACTATCATTAACAAAACCTTAAAATAAATTTCCAATATTTCCCTTCAAACCGAAAAAAGACGCCGTAAAACACCGTTTTGCGCGCATTTCCGCACGGCTTTCCGCGCCCGCCGAAAGCGTCGAACGACGGTTTTCGCAAGGGGGCGAATCCCCGCTCCCGCAAACCGCTTTCCACGACATCGTATGGCGTCGCAAAAGTCCGAATAATGCAAAAAACGACGCTTTACGCGCCGTTTCGACAAAATAAAGTGCCGTTTCGTTTCATTTGAATGCTTTTATGCTGTCCGCAAAAACACTCTAGCGTGGCTTTGCGCACCGTGTCTTTGCGTCCCAAAACGGCGTCTTTCGCACGCCGTCGCGAAGCGCCTTTCGGCACGCCCGGAAAATGCCGCGACGACGCGGCTCAAACGCCCCGAAAAAGCGTCGCGCGAGGCGCGGATTTCCGCCCTTCGACAAGCGTTGAAAACGCGCGGAAACCGTGTGAAAATCAGAAGAATTTTGTGTGCACCGAGGCGTCGAATTCGGCGAGAATTTCCGCCGCGAAATCCTTTATGTCGCCCCCGTAGACGAGCTTTGTCACATCCAGCGCGAATATGAGTTCGCTCGCCGCGTCGCCCTCGTGACTCTGATAAAAAGTTGCGTTTGCCTGTCTCCTGGCAAGGGACGCGATGTCATAGCGTTTGACCGCGTTCTGGCTCTCGAAACAGTCCATGAGCGAGCGGGCGAGGGGCTCCGTTCCGCTGACATCGATTGCCACCTTGCGGCTCGCGGGCAGCCAGTCCAGCCCCCGCCAGACCTCACAGCCGTAGACCCGCTCCGGGCGAATTTCCTCGGGCAATGCGGAAAAGGCGCGGATTGCCGTCACAAACGCCGCGACATGGGTGGGATGTTCGTCAAACGGATTGTGCACAAACGCGGCTTCGACGCGGGGATAGCGCGAAAGCACCTCGGCAAGCTCGTCCACAAGCCCGCCTTGTGCCTTTGCCGCCTCTTTTACCGCGTCCGAGGAGCGCTCGAAAAGACAAAGCTCCTCGTAGCGACCCGTTTCGGCGGCGCGCTTTTGCTCCGCGGTGCGTATTGCCGCCATATCCTCGTCGTCAACCTCGGCATAACGCGGCGCACGGGGGCACGCTCCGCCGTCGGTGAGCACGACGCCCGCAAAGCCTCCCTCGCGGTACGCCGCGGCTATTCCGCCCAGCGCGAACATCTCCATGTCGTCCTTGTGCGCCGACACCGCGACATAGCGCACCTTTGCGCCTCTTGCACTTTTGGGAACATACAATTCCATATAAGCCTGCCTTGCCTTTTTCTTTCACTTCCGCGACGGAGCACTTCCGAAACACTTATCGTGTTCCGCGTCGCCTTTCCCGTCGCCGCGTCCGGGGTAAATATCGCACGAATCGTGCACTATACCCCGCTTTTTGACCCGATTTCGCCTCATTTTTCCGCATTATGCGCAAATCGGATATACAAATCGTGTTTTAATTCGCAATTCTGCCGCACCCGAGGCGCGACCCGATGCGCCCTCACTCGAATGCGGAAAGAGCCTCGTCCGTGAGTTCGGCGACGCTTGCGGCGGGCACCAGGCTCCACCTTTCCGTCATCCTCGCCTTTTCGCCCACGGCAAGATTGAATTTCCTGGACAGCCATTCCACCTCGAGGATGTGGGAGTTGGTGTAGGTTTCGAAATTGCAGCCGAAGTCGCCGTACTCGCCCTCCTCGGGCACGCACTCCCCTGTCTCTTATACACATCTGACGCTGCC
>USEV01000099.1 GCA_900553825.1 uncultured Eubacteriales bacterium | reverse complement strand
GAGATTCCTCTACGTCTCGTGGGCTCGGAGATGTGTATAAGAGACAGATATTCATAATTGCCGTCGCCCTTCTCATATATTCTACCGTAGCGGCGGCTGACTCCGTCGGCACTGCGTCGCAGACCGAACAGTCCGCCTCCATGGACGACGAGGAATCGCGCCTCGCCGCCATACTCGGAGGACTGGACGGCGTGGGGGAGGTCGAGGTCATGATGACCCGTCGCGACGACGAAATCGTCGGGGTGCTGGTGCTCGCCGAGGGCGCGGAGGACATCGCCGTCATGCTCAGGATTCTCTCGGCAACCACTACGGCTATGGGCGTTGACAAGGGCATTGTCGATGTTTATGCAATGAAATAGTTGGAGGACAGTATGAAAATAAAACCCAGAACCAAAAAAGTGATAGTCTTATCGGTAATGGTCGCCCTGCTCGTCGCAACCGGCGTGCTCAACTGGGCACTCAACGACAGGCTGACCGCCGACCCCGTCGACGCGAATGTCGTCACCGAAACATTCTTTGCGGCGTACCGCAGCGACAGGGAGGCAACGAGAGAGTCGGAATTTCTGTATCTCGACGCAATCATCTCCTCGGAGACGAGCTCCGCGGAGGCAAAGACGGCGGCGGAGGAACAGAAGCTCGACCTCGTCGAGAGAATGGAGAAGGAATTGCAGCTCGAGACGCTTGTCAAATCCAAGGGCTTCGAGGATGCAATCGTCACCGTCAGCGACAGCGGCGTGAATGTGGTCGTCGGGGCGGCGGAAGTGACGGACGCACAGGCGGCGCAGATTTACGACATAGTGCAGAGCGAGACGACTTTCAAAGCCGCGGATGTCAAGATTATCCCGTACAACTGACCTGTCCCGAGGGCGGCGGGAGAGAGAACGGGCGGAACCCTTCCTGCCGCGCGGAGCGGCGGGGAGGGTTTCTCTTCGGGAGAGGCGCGCAAATTGGTTTTTGCGCGCTTGATTATATCGGGGCGTTGTGCTATAATCTCCCTGCAACGGTCCGCCGCCTTGCGGCGGGTCACGGAGGCTTTATGGCAAAGGAAATGAACGCAACGAAAAACCTCTCCGTCTTTTCGGATGTAATCATGTCGCTCGCTTCCGACGCGGCTTCGGAGGTCGAGGGCGTGGAAGTTCTGCGCTCGCGTGCACGCTCCAAGAAATCAATCCGCGGCGGCGGCGTTTCGGTGTACTTCCTCCCCAACGAGAAAGTCACCGTCGATGTCTTTGTCAATGTCAATTTCCCGTGCCGCGTCCCCGAAGCCGTTGCGGCGGTTCAGGAAAAAGTCAAAAAGGAGATAGAGGGAGCGACGCGCTTCAGAGTGCACAATGTCAATGTGCAGGTCGTCAGCGTCATCTTCCCCGGGCAGTCGGAACAATGAGAAGGGCAAGCAGGGAATATGTCTTCAAGCTGGTGTTCGAGTTCGGCTTTTACGGCGAACGCCACAACGATACGCTGGAGCTCATGCTCGCCGACTCCGACCTCACCGACGAGGACAGGGCGTACATCCGTTCCACCTACGCGGGAGTCACCTCGCAAGCCGACTCCCTCAAGGCGCGCATTGCCGAAAAGCTGGAGCGCTACACCGTGGACAGGCTCTACCGTCCCGACCTCACCGTCCTCATGATTGCGCTCTACGAGATGGACAACGGCACCCCCGCCAAAATCGCCATCAACGAAGCGGTTGACCTCGCCAAGAAGTACGGCACGGAAAAGTCCGGCGCTTTCGTCAACGGCGTGCTCGCGAAGTTCGTGCCCGCGGCAGACGCTCACGAGGCGTGAAAGCCGTCGTTTTCAGATGACCGAAAAAATCCCTTTCACCGAAAAGACAATCTCCGTCACGGAGCTCAACAGGAGCATCAGGGCGTGCCTTGATTCTCCGCTTTTTCATTATGTCGAGGTGTTCGGTGAAGTGTCCGGCGCGAGAATGAGCGGGGCACACCTCTATTTCACCCTCAAGGACAAGGAATCCGAAATCCCGTGCACTTCCTTCAACGCGACGCGCACCTATGTCCCCAAGGACGGCGAGAGCGTGATTGTGAGGGGAGAGGTGGACTACTGGATAAAGAGGGGCAAGCTCGCCTTGCAGGCGCGCGCCATAGCCCCCGCGGGGCAGGGGCTTCTCGCCCTCGAATTCGAAAAACTGCGCGCCAGGCTGCAAGCCGAAGGTCTTTTCGACGAGGCGCACAAAATCCCCGTCCCCAAATACGCGAAAAATGTGCTTGTCGTCACATCCAAGACGGGCGCGGTCATCCGCGACATCGTCACCACCGTCCGCAAGAAAAATCCCGTCGTCAACATCACCGTGCGCGATGTGCGCGTGCAGGGCGACGGCGCGGCACACGAGATTGCGGGCGTGCTCGCAAGGGTGGACAATCTCGGCTACGATGTGATAATCATCGCAAGAGGCGGCGGTTCGCTCGAGGACCTCGCGCCGTTTTACGACGAGGAGTTGGTGCGCGCGGTGTACGCCATGCAAACGCCCGTCGTGTCCGCGGTCGGGCACGAAACGGACTTCTCGCTCGTGGACTTCGTCGCCGACGCAAGGGCGGCAACGCCCACGGCGGCAGGCGAGCTCGTCGCATACGATTACTACGCCCTTTGCGAAAAGGTGGCGGATTGCACGCAGGGCATGAAACGCGGCGTAAAGCGCGTTTTCGAGCGCAGGGTGGCGCGCACGGGTATGGCGTGCGCAGCGCTGGAGCGGCGCATAACGGGCTTCAGCAACGAGCGCGAAAAGAGAGTGCGCAACCTCGTTGCGAGGGCGCGCCTCGCGGCGGAGAAAAGGGTCGCTTCGGCAGAGAGCGCGGTGGAAAGGCTTGCGGGCAAGCTCGACGCGTTGAGCCCGCTCAAAGTGCTTGCCCGAGGCTACTTCAATGTGCAGGCGGCAGGGTCCACGGTGACCTCTGTTCGTAGCCTCAAAAGAGGCGACACGGTGACGGCAAGGGGCAAGGACGGCTCCTTTGAAGCGACAGTAACGGAGGTTTATCCCTCCGAAAACGACCAATAAAGCACTGTTTGTGCGTTGGAGGCTGCTATGGCTGACGACAAGATGAAAAAGTTTGAGGACAACCTCGCGGAGCTCGAGGAGCTCGTCCGCGCCCTCGAGCGCGATATCCCTTTGGACGAGGCTATCAAGTCATTCGGCAGGGGAATCGAGCTTGCGAAACTCTGCATGGAAGAGCTCAAAGCCGAAAAGGGAAAGCTGGAAATTCTGGTTGACGAAGTCAACAAAATCACCGAGGAGTTCCATCTGGACAAATGACGGAGAAGGAATTTCTGGAGCGTTTCGAGTTCTGCTTCGACACCCTCTTTGACGGAGAGGAAGAGTTTGACGCGGCTTTGCGTTACGCCTGTTTCGGCGGGGGTAAGCGCGTGCGCCCTCTCGGCGTGTTCCTCGGGGCGTCCGCGGTGAGCGAGGCGTTCCCGCTCGACGAGGTTCTGTCGCTCGCGTGTGCGGTGGAGCTTGTGCACAGCTACTCCCTCGTGCACGACGACCTGCCCGCCATGGACGACGACGATATGCGTCGCGGCAGGCCCACGGTGCACAAAAAGTTCGGCGAGGCGACGGCAATCCTCGTCGGTGACGCACTCAATACGCGCGCGGCAGAAGTGGTGACGGCAGGGGTTTTGCAGTTCGGCAGAAGATACGCCGCCGCCGCAAGCGGGCTCATGCGCGCGGCAGGGGACATGGTGCGCGGTCAGGTGCTGGACATCGCGGGGATGAAGACGGAGCACGAGTTTGAAAAGATGTACGCCCTGAAGACGGGCGCGCTGATAAAGGCGTCGTTTGTTGCGGGCGCGACCGTTGCGGGCGCGGATGAGGACACCCTCGACGCCGTGCGCGGTTACGCCGAGGCGTTGGGGCTGGGATTTCAGATTGCCGACGACCTCCTCGAGAAGGACGAGGAAACCTCGCTTGTCACCCTCATCGGCCTGTCTCTTATACACATCTGACGCTGCCGACGATA
>USEV01000098.1 GCA_900553825.1 uncultured Eubacteriales bacterium | reverse complement strand
ATACGATATTCCTCTACGTCTCGTGGGCTCGGAGATGTGTATAAGAGACAGCAGACGGTCATGCAGGACACCTATTTCACCATGATTATGATGATTTCGCTCGGCGAAAACGCTCCCGCAATCGCCGCTATCAACGACGCCCTCGGCGAGGTCGGCAAGGAACTCGGCGTCGAAATCCGCGTCCAGCACGAGGATATCTTCAACTCCATGCACAGAATCTAGGTGAAACTATGCTCAACCGCAAAGAAATTATCCAGACCATAGAGATGATCAAGGATCAACACCTTGACATCCGCACCGTCACCATGCACATCAGCCTCTTCGACTGCATCTCCGAGGACGCGGCCACCACCGCTTCCAAGGTTCGCGCGAAGCTGCTTTCCCGTGCGGGACGGCTGCCCGAGGTCGTGGAAAAGATACAGTCAAAATACGGCATACCAATCGTCAACAAGCGCCTTTCCGTCACGCCTGTCAGCCTCATCGGCGCGGCAAGCGGCGGGTATAAGGAGATTGCGCTTGCCCTCGACGACGCGGCAAAACGCATCGGTGTGGATTTCATCGGCGGCTACACGGCGCTCGTGCAAAAGTCCATGACCAAGGAGGAAAAGGAGTTCATCCTCACCATCCCCGAGGTGCTCGCCGCGACGGACAGGGTGTGCGCATCGGTGAATGTGGGTTCCACGCGCGCCGGCATAAACATGGACGCCGTCAAGCTCATGGGCGAGGTCGTCAAGAAGACGGCGTACCTCACCGCCGACCGCGACAGCATAGGATGCGCCAAGCTCGTGGTCTTTGCAAACGCCGTTGACGACAATCCCTTCATGGCGGGGTCGTTCAACGGAGTGGGCGAGGGCGACTGCGTCATCAATGTCGGCATATCCGGGCCCGGCGTGGTGCGCGCGGCAATCGAGAGAATCCGCGGCGCAAGCTGTGATGTCCTCTCCGAAACCATCAAGAACACCGCCTTCAAAATCACCCGCATGGGCGAGCTCGTGGGCAGAGAGGCGGCAACCGACCTCGGCGCGGAGTTCGGCATCGTGGACCTTTCGCTCGCACCGACTCCCGTGCGCAACGACAGCGTCGGCGAAGTGCTCGAGGAGATGGGTCTGAGCTCCGTCGGTGCGCACGGTACGACGGCGTGCCTCGCCATGCTCAACGACGCGGTCAAGAAGGGCGGCACGATGGCAAGCTCCCATGTCGGCGGGCTTTCGGGCGCGTTCATTCCCGTGAGCGAGGACATCGGCATGATAGAAGCGGTCAAAAACGGAGTGCTGTCCATCGAAAAGCTGGAGGCAATGACATCGGTGTGCAGCGTCGGGCTTGACATGATTGCAATCCCCGGCGACACATCGGCGAGCACGGTTTCGGCGATAATCGCGGACGAGGCGGCAATCGGCGTCATCAACAACAAGACGACAGCGGTGCGCGTCATTCCCGTGCACGGCAAAAACGAAGGCGAGGTGGAATTCGGCGGACTGCTCGGACGGGCACCGATAATGCGCACGGGCAAGGGCAACGCGGACGCATTCATCGCCCGCGGCGGCAAAATCCCCGCGCCCATTCACAGCTACAAGAACTGAACGCCAAGAACCGACCGACTCTCACGCCCTCCGCACCTCAATCGGTGCTATGCGGACGGGGAGCGCGAAAGAGGAATGTCAATTGCGCGGCAGCAAAGCGGTCTTGAAATGACAAAAACGCGGTTTTAACCGCGTTTTTTGTTTGTTTTTGATTTCGCGCGACATTCCGCGCGTGTTCGGGCGTGTTCGCGGAAGCTACTCGTCGCTCCCATCGGGCGTTTCGTTTCCTCCGCCGTCGGAGCGCATCTCGCACGCCGCTTCGCCGTTTTCGTCGTTCGGACCGAAGGGCGATTCGCTTTCCGCAAATTCCGTCCGTGCGTCGTCCGCAACGGGCTCCGCACCGTCGGCGGCATCTCTTTCGGCAAGCAGTCTGGCGCGGATTGCGGGCTCCTTTTTCATCACGATTATCGCAGGCAACAGCGTGAACACCGCAACTATTGCCGCGCCGAGGAACATCTCGTAGGGATAGTTCAGTATCTCTTCTCCGGTGATTTCGCTGACGGTGTACCACCCGTATTCGTCGATTATCACGCCGCCGATTGCAGGGCCGATTATCATGGGCAGCAACACGAAAAGGAACATCCTTATTCCCTGGAAGCACCCCTCCTTGCCCTTGGGTATGTAGTCACGGAACGAGGATACGAAAAGTCCGCTGACGGCGAGTTCCGTCGCCATCGTCACAATGCCCACCACGATCAGCACGCCCAGCAGCGCCGAAGCCGGCACGAATTTGAGCAGGTAGATCGAGAGCGTGCCCAAGACGCACAGCAAAACCACGGGGATGTAGAAGTAGTACTTGCCGAACTTGTCCATCAAAAAACCGAGCAAACCTGCGAGCAACGCCGCGCAGACTATGATTATGCCGAGCGGCAGGACATAGTCCTGCATCCCCAGCGTGCGCTCAACGAAGTTGATGAGATAGGACATATACACCTGCATGCTTGCGCCCGCAATTCCCGAGCCCGCAAGCGCGATGTAGAGCATCTTGTTCTCTTTTATCACAGACGGACGGAAGCCGTAGATGAGGTCCTTCCCGAAGTGAGTGCTCGTGTCTTTGGGGATGTCGGGCTTGTCACGCAGTACGAAAAGCCCCAGCACGCCGCTCACGATGGGAATCGTCCCCAGAATCACGAAGAACAGCCACCACGACTCCGTCCCCTTTGCCGTCAGGCTGTCCAGCCCGACAAACACAATGACCATGGCAAAGACGGGCATCATCGAAAGTATGGTGTCAACCTTCCCGCGGTTGGATGTGTTCGTCATGTCCGTCACCCAGGTGTTGAACGCCGCGTCGTTTGCCGACGCGCCGATCCACGACATCACGCAGTCCATGATGACGATGCCCGCGACAAGCCCTTGCAGCTGTTCGGGCGAATAGTTCGTCGGAAACAGCGCAAACACCATTATCGTGAAGCCCCACACAATGAACCCCCACGACACAAACACCGAGCGTTTGCCCGTTTTGTCGCAGATTGCGCCCGTCACCACGGTTGCCGCAGTGGCAAAAATCGCCGAGAGCGCAACCATGAGTGTCGTCGCCCATGCTTCGTCGACGAACTCGTCCTGCATGAACTTCGCAAAGTACATGTTTTCGACAATCCAGGCAATTTGACCGATCAGCCCGAAAAACAGGGCACAAAACCAGACTTTCGCCCCGAGAGGCGTGGTTTTGATCTTGGAATCAACAGCAGTCATAAGCTTTCCCCCACACCAGTCTAACAACCTCACGCGCACATGTCAATACACATATTTCGTTTGTTGCGCTTGCGCGCGTGACGCATCGTCCGGCGTAAAGCCCCACTCATCACCTCACGCACAGCTCACGCATAGCCCCACGCATAGTCCCGCACAAAGCCCGCGCCACTCAATCTCACGGTCCGAACATCCGGACAATCCAAAACAAAAACGCGCCGATTTACAACCAATCATCGGCGCGTCTGGTGCAGTCGAAGGGACTCGAACCCTTACGGTTTCCCACCGGAACCTAAATCCGGCGCGTATGCCAATTTCGCCACGACTGCAGGCGCAATTATTATATCATAAGGCGGGAATATGTAAAGCATTTGCCGCTTCGGCGCAAAAAAACCAAAAACAATGCAAAAACGGTTGCTTTTTTTCGGACTATTTGTTATATTGTTATTCGCTTGCGGGAGTGACTCAGTGGTAGAGTGTCACCTTGCCAAGGTGAAAGTCGCGGGTCCGAATCCCGTCTCCCGCTCCAAAGCATCCGAAGCATTGCTTTGATGCACAATATTAGCGACGATGACCGCAAAACTGCGTACTCGTCGCGACATGCGCCCTTAGCTCAGCTGGTAGAGCAACTGACTCTTAATCAGTGGGTCCCGGGTTCGAATCCCTGAGGGCGCACCAAAAAACCCACCAAATGGTGGGTTTTTCTTATTCC
>USEV01000097.1 GCA_900553825.1 uncultured Eubacteriales bacterium | reverse complement strand
CTACGTCTCGTGGGCTCGGAGATGTGTATAAGAGACAGCTTGTGCCCCGCGTCGGTGCGGAAGGGCAACTTGAATTGCAGGCTTTGCAAATCGTTTTCGTAAACCGATGTTTTCATGCTTATTTTCGCGTGATAAACCCTGTTTTATGCGCAATAGCGCGCGGTTTTTGTTCCGCTCCGCTCTTCTCTCCCGCGGCTTTCGCCGTCGGGAATGCGGTCAGAATTCCTCTTGCTCCGTCGCTCCGAGCCCGCGCGCGGCGGCGTCCAGAGTGTGGTCGATGACATCGCGCGCAAACCCTTTGCGATATAGGTACGCACCGACTTTCGCGAGGTCCTTGCGCTCGGTTATGCGTTTGACCCTGATGTACGACGCCGCGATTTCGGCGGCCTTTTCGCGTTCGTCCTCGTCGGAAATTCTGTCAGCGACGGTGTTGCGGGCAAGCTCCTTGTCTATGCCCTTTTCCGTCACCAGCTTGTATTCCAGCTGTTTGCGCCCGAGCTTCGCTCCGTAGTATTCGACATAGTTCTCCGCGTACACCTCGTCGTCTATGAAGCGGTAGCCCTTCGTCCGTGCGATTGCCTCCTCCACCTCCGCCTTGTGATAGCCTTTCCGGTACAGCTTTTCACGCACCTCCTTTTCCGAACGGGGTGCGGACGCGATGTACTTGACCGCGGCATCCAATGCGCTGATTTTGGGGGTGCCTTTGGCACCGTTTTCGGGTTTTCCGTTTTCCATTTCCGAGGCTGACGACCCTATGCCGCCCGAAACGCTTCGGGCTCCGCACTACGAAAAACGGCGGTATAACCGCCGTCTTTTGTCATTTCACATGGTAGACCCAACCGAACTCGTCGGGGTAACGCTCCGTCTGTATGCCCGTAATGCGGTCGTAAAGCCAGCCGGTGATCTCGCCCATCTTTCCGTCGTTGATGGTCATCACGAGATCCTTGTACGCAATCGTTCCGACGGGGGAAACAACGGCTGCCGTGCCCGTGCCGAATGCCTCGTCGAGCTTGCCGTTCTTGTAGGCTTCCACCACTTCGTCGATGGTGATGTGACGCTCCTCGACCTTGTAGCCGAACTTTCTGAGCACCTGCAACGCGCTGTCGCGGGTTATGCCGCGCAGTATGGAGCCGTCGAGCATGGGGGTGACCACCGTGCCGTCGATGACGAAGAACATATTCATCGCGCCGACTTCCTCGACATACTTCTTCTCCGCACCGTCAAGCCACAACACCTGGTCGTAACCCTTTTCCTTAGCCCTCTCGCCGGCGAGGAGGCTGCAAGCGTAGTTGCCCATGCACTTTGCCTCGCCCGTGCCGCCCTTGGACGCGCGGGTGAGCTCGCTTTCGACAATGAGCTTGGTGGGCTCGAGCCCGTGCTCGTAGTAGCTGCCGACAGGCGACAGAATGATGCTGAAGATGAACTTCTTGGAAGGATGCACACCGAGGAATGACTCCGAGCCGAACATGAAAGGACGGATGTAAAGCGCGGTGCCGGGAGCGGTGGGGATCCATTCCTCCTCGAGCTTTACAAGCTCGGTCAGCGCGTCGAGGACGACATCTATGTCGAGCTTTGCCATGCAAAGGCGCTCTGCAGAGCGGTTCATGCGGATGAAGTTGTCGCGGGGACGGAACATGATGATTTCGCCCTTCGAGTTCTTGTACGCCTTCAATCCTTCGAAGATTCCCTGTCCGTAATGGAGCGAGCAGCAAGCGGGATTGATCTTGAAATCGTCATAAGGCACGATCTCGGGCTCACCCCAGCCGTTTGCGGCATCGTACTCCATGACAAGCATGTGGTCGGTGAAATATTTGCCGAAGCCGAGCTTGCCGAAATCCGGTTTTTGCTTCCTCGTTTTGACCAAAGTGGTTTTCATATCTGTCTCCTTGCGCTTGTGCGCGTGTTTTGTCGTCATGTCCGGCGTCGCCGTCGCCTCCGCGTCGCTCCCGCGCCGTCCTCCCCCTTTAGGGAGATTGCACGGTTCGTGTTTTGCATACACTCCCCGCACGGCTTTGAGTCACTCTTCTCGAGACCGTTACGCCCTCCTGTTACACGATTCGTGTTTTCCACCAAACTCATGCGAATTTCGTGAACACGGCTCGTGTTTTTTCAATTTCCGTTTCGGGCTCAACAGTCGGGTTCCCGCAACGCGCGGAACTCTATTCCCGTCACCCGTCCCCGTATCTTGCCGCCGCTCGAAGCCAGCACGGTTTCGAGAGCCTCGTCCTCTCTTCCGACGGGGGCGTAAAACACCGCCGCCACTTCCTCGCCGTACTCCTTCCTCCCGCACGGGAAGCCCGCACGCGCGAGTGCCGATTCCGTGGCGGGGAAATCCGCATACGACGCCGAGAGGGAAATCGTCGCGCATTCCGTGAGCCTGACCGCTCCCGCCTGTCGCACCGCTTCCGCCACGCTGTCGGTGTATGCCGCAACGAGCCCGCCCGCACCCAGCTTTATGCCGCCGAAGTATCTCGTCACCACCGCGACGACTTTGCGAAGCCCTTGTTTCTTCAGCACTTCGAGCATCGGCTGTCCCGCGGTTCCGCCCGGTTCGCCGTCATCCGAAAAGCGCGCTTCCAGCCCGCTTTCGTCGGCTATGTAGGCATAGCAGTTGTGCGTCGCGTCGGAATACTTTTTTCTGACCGCCCGCACGACGCCCTCCGCTTCCTCCGCGCTTTCGATGTGCGAGAGCGTGGTGATGAATACGGAGCGGCGTATTTCGAGGGTGTATTCGCCCGCACCCTCCACAGTGAGGTAACTCCTACTCAACAGTCACCTTGAAGAAGTTCTTCTTGCCCTTTTGCAGGACAAATCCGTTTGCAAGCTGGCTGTCGGTGACGGTTGCGCCGATGTCGGTGACCTTGACGCCGTCCACGCTCACGCCGCCGCCCTGTATGAGCCTGCGCGCCTCGCTCTTCGAGGGCACCTTCGCCGCCGCGACGAGGATGTCCACGACCTGCGTCACGCCCTTTGCGATTGTCGCCGTGGGCATATTGTCACCGTCGCCCGAAAACGCGGCTCTCGCCTTTGCAAGCGCGTCGTCGGCGTCCTCCTTGCCGTGCACGGTGAGCGTCAGCTCGTATGCCAGCAGCTCCTTCGCCTTGTTCATGCGCTCGTCGTTGAAGCGCGTGAGCTCCTTTATCTCGTCAAGCGGAAGGAATGTAAGGAAGCGGAACACCTTTTCCACATCGGCGTCGGGAATGTTGCGCCAGTACTGGAAAAAGTCGTAAGGCGTGGTCTTGTTGCGGTCGAGCCACACCGCGCCCTTTGCCGTCTTGCCCATCTTGATGCCTTCGGAGGTGGTGAGCAGACCGAATGTTATGGCAAACGCCGCCTTGCCTTCCTTCCTGCGAATAAGGTCGGCGCCCGCCAGAATGTTGGACCACTGGTCGTCGCCGCCGCACTGCAACACGCAACCGTACTTCCTGTTGAGGACGAGGAAGTCGTAGGACTGCATGAGCATATAGTTGAATTCCAGGAAAGTGAGCCCCTTTTCCATGCGCGCCTTGTAGCACTCCGCGGTCAGCATCTTGTTGACCGAGAAGCACGAACCTATCTCGCGCAGAAAATCGATGTAGTTGAGCCCGAGCAACCAGTCGGCGTTGTCGACGATGATTGCGCCGTTCTCGCCCTCGAAAGTGATGAAGCGCGACATCTGCTTCTTGAAGCACTCGACATTGTGGGCGATGGTTTCACGGGTCATCATGCTGCGCAGATCCGTACGGCCGGAAGGGTCGCCGATCATGGCGGTGCCGCCGCCGATGAGGATGATGGGCTTGTGTCCCGCATCCTGCAGGCGCTTTGCGACTATCATTTGCATGAAGTGTCCGACATGAAGGCTGTCCGCCGTGGGGTCGAACCCGATGTAGAAGCACTGGGGACCGCTGTCCAGAAGAGCTTTGAGTTCGTCCTCGAAGACGGTCTGTTTGACAAGCCCTCTTTCGCGCAGCTCGTCGATGATGTTCATTTTTGCCATAGATTCACC
>USEV01000096.1 GCA_900553825.1 uncultured Eubacteriales bacterium | reverse complement strand
GAGATTCCTCTACGTCTCGTGGGCTCGGAGATGTGTATAAGAGACAGGGATATGATCGGCAAGGGCCTCACCGCAAAGGCGGCAGAGGAGACCGGGCTCCCCGTCGGCACCCCCGTCTTCGGCGGTTGCGACGATGTGCAGTCCGCAGTGGTCGGCAGCGGTATGTGCGGCGACGGCGAGATTCACATCTACCTCGGCACTTCCGCCTGGGTTGCCGCTCCTTCCAAAACCGCAAACAAGTTCAAGCACGGTGCCGCGGCGATTCAGTCCGCCGACCCGGAGATGAACCTCATCGCAGGCATAACCGAAGCCGCCGGCAGCAACATCCAGTGGATTTGCGACCAGTTCTTCAAGCACGAAAAGGCACAGCTCGGCGACGGCATCTACGCCTTCATGGACAAGGTCATCGACGATGTTCCCCCGGGCTCCGACCACCTCATCTGCACCCCCTGGATGCTCGGCGAAAGGTGCCCCGTTTCCAGCACCACCACCAGGGCGACGCTGTTCAACATCAACCCCATCCACACCCGTGAGCATCTCATGCGCGCGGTCTACGAGGGCGTGGCGTACAACCTCCGCTGGATTCTGGACAACTACCGCAGGGACTACGGCTTCGAGGGCAACAACTTCCGCATCATAGGCGGCGGCGCGCTCGACAAGGGCTGGATGCAGATCATCGCCGACATCACGGGCTGCAAGTTCTCCGTGGTCAAGAACCCCAGGAACGCCGGAGCGCTCGGTTGCGCCATCATCGCGCTCATCGGTCTCGGCGAGCTCAAGAGCTTCTCCGACGCCAAGAACTTTGTCCAGATTGAGGCGCACTACAAGCCCAATCCCGAAAACAAAGCCATTTACGACAAACTGTTCAAGGACTACAAGACGCTGTATTCCGCGCTCCGCAAGCCCTACATCAACGCCAACTCCAAGAGATTCGAAGGAGAGGAAAAATGAAAAACGAAATGGTCTACGAAAACCTCAAAAAGTATGCCGCAATGCTTTCCGAAGCCGGTTACATCGAGCTCGGTTACATCGCGGTGAAGGCCGACGACGGCCTGTATATCACCACTCCCGACGCCGAGTTCAAGGCGCTCGCCGAAGAGCAGGTCGCCTTTGTCACCGACAAGAGCGTGGAGGAGCTCGAGGGCAACTTCCGCGCCGCGGCGGTGCTCCTCATCTGCGCCCTCAAGTCCAAGAAAGAGGACGGCGCGGCGGCAATCGTCGACAGCAAGAGCATCCTCGCATTCTCGTCCAGGCGCGCCACGCTTCCTCCCATCCTCGAGGATATGGCGCAGATCAACGGCGTGAGCATCCGTGCGGTCAAACAGAACACCGCTGCCGAGGTCGTCAACGCAATCGCGGGCGCGAGGAACGCGTGTTTCCTCCCCGATGCGGGCGCACTCGTCACCGGCCGCACCCTCGCCGAGGTCTACACCGGCACACTGGTGCTCGACAAGGCGTGCAACGGATTCCTCCTCGCGGAGCCCAAGGGCGGCGTGCAGCACCTCAATTCCTTTGAGGCGTGGCTCGAGCACATGGTGTACAAGATGAAGTACTCCAAGAAGAACCAGTCCAGCCAGAAGGCGGCGGAGGAGGGCAAGGAGCTCGACACCGCGGAGAAGCCTTCCGCAATAGTCACCGACGAGCTCATGACCGTCGCGCGCGAAATCAAGGACGCGGGCGTCAGACTGCTCGAGGAAAACCTCGTCCAGGGCACCTGGGGCAACATCGCCGTGCGCATCAACGACAAGGAGATGCTCGCAACGCCCTCCGCGCTCGACTATGTCATGCTCAAGCCCGAGCAGATGGCGATTGTGGACATGGAGAGCATGGAGTGGAAAGGCTCCAACAAGCCCACCAGCGAGAAGGGCGTGCACGCCGAGCTTCTGAAGGCAAAGCCCGAAGCGGGCGCAACCGTGCACACCCATCCCTTCTACGGCAGCATCCTCGCCGCGATGAGGAAGCCCCTCGTCGTGCCCGAGCAGTACCGCGCAATCCTCGGCGACACCGTCCCCGTCAGCAAGTTCGCTCCGTCGGGCACTCCGTGGCTGGTCAAGCATGTCGCCGCGGCAATCGGTGACGCTCCCTGCTGCATAATCGCAAGCCACGGCGTCGTGGCACGCGGCAAGGACCTTGACGAGGCATTCGTCATCTGCCGCGCTCTCGAAGACGCCTGCCGCGAATTCCTCACCGAAGGCACCGCAACCGAGGCGTAACAAGCCGAAGGCAAAGCATCATACGGGGACGCTCCGCACGGAGCGTCCCCGTTTCGTTTGCGGGGGAATCTTTGCGTCGTGAGGGCGAGGGCAGACCGTACGCCACGGAGAGGGAAGAAATCCGACGGAAATTTTTGAAAATTCCCGCGTGTTCCTCACCGCGTGCCCCTCGTCCTGCGTCGCCCCGAAAGGGCGGTTCACATCGCAAAACCGCACGGTAAAATTGCCGTTTGCGCGCCCTGTCGCCGCGCGTCGGAAGTGCGCTTTCCGGGTGCTCCGGAGGCGGCGCGAAATTTGCCGAATTATATCGCACTCCCATGGGGCTATGCTTCGCGGACGGTGTGGGCACACTATATAATGTACATATCTTTTTAATCGCGGGCACGCGCAACACAATATATTGTAGGGCGCGGCGTCCTCGGAGCGGATTTGACGGCGTTGTCCGTCGCAGGCAGGTTCCGCGCGGTCCGTGCGGAAAAGAGAAGGCCCCGCATTTTGCGCGGCGGGGTAGTGAGGGCATCGGATGAAACTTCTTGAAGAGCGGATTCTCGCCGACGGAAAAGTGTTTCCCGGCGAGGTGCTGAAAGTCGGCGGCTTCCTCAATCATCTAATCGATGACGGCTTACTCGAGGAGATCGGCAAGGAGATTCACGCGCTTTTCGGCGCCGACGGCGTCACCAAGATCATGACCATCGAAGCATCGGGCATTGCCATCGCGTGTTACGCGGCGAGGCACTTCCATGTCCCGGTGCTTTTTGCTAAAAAATCCAAAACTTCCAACATCTCTTCGGATTGCTACACCGCCGAGGTCAAGAGCTACACCCACGGCAATGTCAACAGCGTCTTTGTGGAAAAGGAGTACCTCAAAAAGGGCGACAGAGTGCTCATCACCGACGACTTCCTCGCTCACGGCGAGGCGCTCAAGGGCATGATTTCCCTCGTCGATCAGGCAGGGGCGGAGCTCGTCGGCTGCGCCATCGCCATCGAAAAGGGCTTCCAGGGCGGCGGAGATTCTCTCCGTGCGCAGGGTTACAGAGTCTGTTCCCTTGCAATAATAGATTCCATGGCGGACGGCAAGATCGTCTTCAGGAAACAATAGTTCAATAAGCCGAGAGGCATAAAATACGGAGGTAACTATGAAGAAAAAGATTCTGGCACTTGTGCTTGTTCTGGCGCTCGTGGCATCCGTCGCAGTCGCGCTCGTCGCGTGCGATGACAGCACCGATTTCAAGTTCGGTCTCATCTGCTTGCACGGCGAAAACAGCACATATGACAAGAACTTTATCGACGCCGCAAGAGAGGCGTGCGACGATCTCGATGTCGAACTCGTTTTGAGGACCGATATTCCCGAGGCGGCAGAATGCTACAATACTGCGGTTGACCTTGTCGACGACGGTTGCGATCTCATCTTTGCGGACAGCTTCGGTCACGAGTCCTACATCCTGCAGGCTGCCGAGGAATATCCCGATGTTCAGTTTGCACATGCAACCGGCACCACCGCTCATACAGAAAATGTCGCCAATTTCCATAATGCGTTTGCGTCCATCTACGAAGGCCGTTATCTTGCGGGTATCGTCGCGGGTTACGAACTCCTCGACCGCTATGACACCGACAACGACGGTGTCATCACCGATGCGGAAGCAAAGGTCGGTTATGTCGGCGCGCACCCCTATGCAGAAGTTGTCTCCGGTTACACCTCCTTCTTCCTCGGCGTGAGGTCCGTTGTCGAGAATGCGACCATGGAAGTCACCTACACCGGCAGCTGGTATGACT
>USEV01000095.1 GCA_900553825.1 uncultured Eubacteriales bacterium | reverse complement strand
GATTCCTCTACGTCTCGTGGGCTCGGAGATGTGTATAAGAGACAGAGCTTGTTCTTGACGCGCTTGCACATGATGTCAAGCTGCGCTTCGCCGAGACCGCTTATCAGGACATCGCCGGTTTCGATGTTCTTCTCCACCTTGAAGGTGGCGTCCTCGTCCTGCATCTTGATGAGGCCCTGAATGACTTTTTCCTCGTCCTTTGCCGCGGTCACCGCGTAGGAGATGACGGGCTTCGGAAAATCTATCTTCTCGAAATCGAGCTTGTAGTCGGGGGAAGAGAGGGTGTCGTTGGTGTTGGTGTAGACGAGCTTCGCAAGTGCGCCGATGTCGCCCGCTTCGAGGAAATCGACAGGCTCCTGTTTCTTGCCCTTGAGCACATAGATGGTGCCGACCTTTTCGGGCTTTTCGGCGGTGTTGTTGAAGACGGTGTCGCCGCTGGTCAGCTTGCCGCTCACGACTTTCAGAATGAGCAGTTTGCCGACATACGGGTCGACGATGGACTTGAAAACCTGCGCCGCGAAGGGTGCGTTGGAGTCACAGGCGACTTCCACGGTCGTGCCGTCCTTGATTGCTCTCGCCTTTCTCGCCTTTGCGGGGGAAGGAAGCAGGTCGACGATTTTGTCGAGCAGACCGTCGACGCGGGTGCAGGTGGTGGCATTGCCCGCCATGAGGGGGACAAAGGAATCGCTTGCGATTGCCGCATGAACGCCGCGCTGAATCTCCTCGTCGGTGAACGCCTCGCCGTCAAAGAACTTCATCATGAGCTCCTCGTCGGTTTCCGCGACCATTTCCATGAGCTTGTCCTTGTACTCCGCCGCCTTCGCTTCGAGTGCGGCAGGAACGGCGACGCTCTTTCCGTCGAGGGTGTAACCCGCTCCGGTGAACACATCGACATACCCGGTCATCTTGCCGCCTTCCATGACGGGAAGCTCGATGGGGACGACCTTGGAGTACTTCGCAATGATTGCTTCGGCAGTGGACATGAAGTCGGAGTTTTCCTTGTTGACGGCGTTGACGAAAATGAAAGCGGGGACTTCCTTTTCGAGGCACATCTCCAAAGCCTTTTCGGTGCCGACGGTGAGGGTGCCGGACGCGCTCGTCACGACGATTGCGCTGTCGGCGGCCTTGAGTGCCGCGACCATCTCGCCCTCGAAATCGAAGAACCCGGGGACATCGAGCACATTTATCTTGACATTCTTGTGGATGGCGTAGCCGAGTGCCATGCTGATGGATATCTTGCGCTTTATCTCTTCGTCGTCGTAGTCCATCGTGGCGGTGCCGTCATCGACTTTGCCAAGACGGTCAATCGTCTTGGTGGAGTAAAGCATGGCTTCCGCAAGGGAAGTTTTGCCTTCGCCGGAGTGCCCGATGAGGGCGACATTGCGTATAAAATCGGTTTGGAAAGTCTTCATGGAATACCTCTCGTGCGTAATACTGAATAATCATACAATATTTTCGGAACATAAGCAAGCAAAAAAAACACCCCCGCGCAATTTGTGCGCGCATAAGGCGAAAAGCCGCGGAATAGCATTTTACTATGGCGACGAAAACGGGGGTGTACGACAGCGGAATCGGGGGGTTGACCACCCTCGCACTCTTGCAATGCGCTTTCCCCGAGGGTGAATTTCTTTATCTCGCCGACAACGCGCGGATGCCCTTCGGGAGCAAAAGCCGCGACGAGGTGTGCGAGGCGGCGAAATCCGCGACAGACTACCTCAAGAAAAATGCCGACATAGTTGTCTTCGGTTGCAACACGGCGTCAGTGACGGCAAACCCCGAGGGCGTTTTCAAGCTGGCACCCTCGCTTGACGGCAACGACCCGAAACACACTCTGCTCATGGCGACGCCCCGCACCCTTGCAGGGCTCGACGCAAAGGCACGGGGATACATCTGTGCGGACACCCCGGAGCTCGCCGTGCTCGTCGAGGTTCAGACGTCACTCGCTTTCAAGCGTAAAAACCGCCTTCGCACGGACGCCCTTCGCGATTATCTTATGAAACGCATCGGCATTTACCGCGACAAGGCAAAAAAGGTGCTCGTCGGTTGCTCTCATTACGCCTATGCGGAAAAGGTGATAAAGTCGCTTCTCGGCGACGCGGAGTGCGACGACGGCAACGCCGCACTCGTCGCAAGGGTCATGACGGAACAGGGGAAAACCTCTTTGCCCGAATGCTTCGCCTCGGTGCCTCACACGGAATTTGTTTTCACGGGAGCGAACGAGGAGGCAAAATACAGGTGGTTGCTTGCCCGTCTGCATGCTGGGTATGCATGCGAAAAACTGGGCGCAATCCGCGAGTTGTTGCAACGGTAAAACACTAAAAAACACGTCTTTTCGAGAGTTAAATGTCATAAATCCGCCTTTGACGGCACAAAGACGATGCGATGTGAGATTTGCACAGATACAAACGCGCTTGCGGACTCAAAACGCCTGAAATGTCGTCGTGCGGTTTTTCTCGCCGTATGCGGCGTTCAATGCGCCCGCAAGCAGAAGTGCGGCGTTCTCCACCACCCTCACGATGTCTTTCGGAGCGACAAGCAGCCCCCCGAGCCTCTTTTCGGCAATGATAGAACGCAACTTGTATTCGTCGCCCTTCCCACCCGTTGCGGCGGCGTATTCCTCGGTGAAATTTCTGAGCACGGTGGGCATTGCAAGCACCATGGGCACTCCCACGGCGACAACGGGTGCTCCCGTCACCGTGCGGTCTATTCGCGCCCTGTCGCGCCCCACACCGCTCCCGGGTGCGATGCCCGCCGTCGTGAGCTGAAAGGAGGAGCCAAGCCTGCAAGGCTCGGCGGTTGCCAGCGCGTCGACGATGAAAACCGCCGTCGGCTTCAGTTTCATGCAAAGCCCCTCCACCGCCTCCGCACTCTTGATGCCCGTCATGCCCTCTACGCCCACCGCACACGCCATGAGCTCCCCGCGCGAGCCCTTTTCCCTGACCTCCGCGGAGGACACCGCAAGCCGCCTCACCGTCCTCGCGCCGAGGGAATCCGCGCTAACCTCGTCGTTGCCGAGCCCCACCACGAGGATGCGCCCTCTTCTTCCCATCACTCCGCCGAGTTCGACGAGCGCGTCCGCAAGATAGCTTTGCAACGCCCTCGCCCTGCGCGTATTTGCCGCGACGCTCTGCGGGCAGTCGTAGGTGAGATAAACTCCCCTCTCCTTGCCGATTTTTTTCGCAAGTTCCGCGTTTTTGAGTTCCACGCGACGGCGGATAATGCCGTATTGCAGTTCCCTCTTGTCCGAAAGCCCGCAAAGACTCTCGCGCTCCAGCACATCCAGCGCCATATCTGTCACGAAATCGTCGTTTTTCACGGCATTATTATGCGCGTTTTATAAAAAAAGCCCTCAAACAGTTGCGCACGCTCAAAGTTTGTGATAATATGCTTAAGAATCAAAAAGAAGTTACCGAGGAGAACAATAATGCCCAACATCAAATCCGCCAAAAAGAGAGTTCTTATTTCCAAGAGAAGGAATGCGGAGAATGTCGCAAAGAAATCCCGCGTGAAGAACGCGATCAAGAAATACAACGCCGCAATCGAAGCAGGGGATGTCGCCCTTGCCGAACAGCTCCTTCCCGAGACTGTGTCCATCATCGACAGAGCCGCATCCGACGGTGTGTATCATGCAAACACCGCGGCGAGGAAGAAGGCGACCATCTGCCGCGCTCTCGACGCACTCAAAAAGAACGCGTAAAAAAGCGAGAAAGCATAATCGATAAAGAAAATTTCAGCCGCCCGAATTTCGGGCGGCTTTTTAGTTTGAATCCGCATTTTGAAAGGACTGCCCTTCCCGCGTTTTGTCCCGTCCCCGGAACTGTTTCCGCTTCGAGGGCTACAGACACGGCGCGAAAATGACGACGGAGGGATCTAAACCGCAGCCTCAACGGCACCGGGCGTTTCCCGATGCGTTTTTTAGTGCTAATCCAGAGTTTCGCTTTGCGACTTTTTCCCTGCACGGCGCCCGACGACCTGTCTCTTATACACATCTGAC
>USEV01000094.1 GCA_900553825.1 uncultured Eubacteriales bacterium | reverse complement strand
GGGCATCCAGCGTGCCGACGGCAGCCACATCAAGTTCGACGACAACGCAGCCGTCATCATCGACAACCAGAAACAGCCGCAGGGCACCCGTATCTTCGGGCCCATCGCAAGGGAACTCAGGGACAAGGATTATATGAAGATAATCTCCCTCGCTCCCGAAGTGCTGTAAGGAGGGTTTTATATGGCTCAAATGAATGTCAGAAAGGGCGATAATGTCATGGTCATCGCCGGCAAGGATAAGGGCAAGGCGGGCAAGGTGCTTGCCGTCAGACCCGAAAGCGGCAGGATTTATGTCGAAGGCGTGAACATCGTCTCCAAGAGCAAGAAACCCCGCAACGCACAGGACAAGGGCGGAATCCTCAAGCAGGAAGGCTCCATCGACGCAAGCAATGTCATGCACATCTGCGGCGAGTGCGGCGGCGTGGTGAGAGTGCGCCACACCAAGGAAGAGTCCGACGGCAAGACCCGTTCGGTGCGCGTCTGCGCAAAGTGCGGCGCAAGCCTCGACGAGAAGAAGTCTTCCGCCAAAAAGGCAGCCAAGAAGGCCGCCAAGAAGAAGACGACCACCAAGGCAAAGAAAGAAGAAAAAGAAGATTAATCACGGAGGTTTATCGTGGCAGAAAAGAAAAATCAGGTTGCTAAGGCAACTGCAACCGATCAACAGAATGCCGAAAGATATCGCATGAGAGCGCTTTACCGCGACGAAGTCGTTCCCGCTCTTGTAAAGCATTTCGGTTACAAGAACATCAACGAAGTTCCGCGCCTGGAGAAGATCGTTCTCAACATGGGCCTCGGTGATTGCAAAGACAACAGCAAGTCCTTGCAGATTGCGGTTGAGGAGCTCAAGCTCATCGCGGGTCAGAAGCCCGTCATCACCACCGCAAAGAAGAGCGTTGCGAACTTCAAGGTCAGAGAAGGCATGAATGTCGGCGCGAAGGTCACCCTCCGCGGCGAGAGGATGTACGACTTCCTCGACAAGTTCATCTCCATCGCGCTTCCCCGCGTCCGCGACTTCCGCGGCGTGTCGTCCAAGTCTTTCGACGGCAGGGGCAACTACGCGCTGGGCGTCAAGGAACAGCTCATCTTCCCCGAGATTTCCTACGACCAGATCGAAAAGGTGCGCGGCTTCGACATCTGCATCGTCACCACGGCGAAGACGGACGAAGAGGCGCGCGAGCTGCTGAGACTTCTCGGTATGCCTTTTGCGAAGTAAGGAGTGTTTTATGGCTAAAACATCAATGATAAACAAACAGCAAAGACCCCAAAAGTTCTCGACGCGCGAGTACACACGCTGCCGCATCTGCGGGCGTCCTCATTCCGTTTTGAGAAAGTACGGCGTGTGCAGAGTCTGCTTCCGCAATCTTGCCTACAAAGGTCAGATCCCCGGAGTCAGAAAGGCGAGCTGGTAAGGAGGCGTGAAATGACAGATCCCATCGCAGATATGTTGACAAGAATCAGAAACGCCCTGACCGCCAAGCATGACACCGTTGTCGTGCCCGCAAGCAAGGTCAAGGTTGCAATAGCGGACATCCTCGTCAGAGAGGGTTACATCAAGGCATACGAAATCGTCGAGAACTCCGTTCAGAACGACATCCTCATCACCTTGAAGTACTCCCCGGTGAAGGGTCAGAAGGTCGTCACCGGTCTCAAGAGAGTGTCCTCACCCGGTCTGCGCGTCTATGCAGGCGTGGATAACCTTCCCAAGGTCCTGAACGGAATGGGCATTGCCATTCTCTCCACCTCCAAGGGTATCCTCACCGACAAGGAAGCCAAGGCGCAGCACATCGGCGGCGAAGTCCTCGCATTCGTGTGGTAAGGAGGTAGAATATGTCCCGTATAGGCAGAGCGCCCATTGCGCTTCCCGCAGGCGTAACATTCACCAACACCGACAACCTCATCACCATCAAAGGGCCCCTCGGCACCCTCACTCAGAAGGTCGATTCCTCCATCGAAGTGGTGCTCGAAGACGGTCACATCCTCGTGAAGAGGTCGAGCGACGACAAGGAGCATCGCGCACTGCACGGTCTTTACCGCGCCCTCATCAACAACATGGTCACGGGCGTGACGAAGGGTTTTGAGAAGAACCTCGTCGTGGCAGGCGTCGGCTACAAGGTCACCGCGACCCCCAACAAGCTCACCATGAACATCGGTTTCTCCCACCCCGTGGAAGTGGAAGCCCCCGAAGGCATCACTTTCGCAATGGCGGGTCCTCTCGAGATCGTGGTCAAGGGCATCGACCGTCAGAAGGTCGGTCAGGCGGCGGCAACCATCAAGGCAGTCAAGCCCGTCGAGCCCTATCACGGATACGGTATCCATTACCGTGACGAGGTGGTCGTCCGCAAGGAAGGCAAGACCGCAGGTAAGTAAGAGGTGAAGTATGATTTCCAAAAAAGATAAGAATGCAGACAGGCTCGTCCGTCACGCCAGAGTGAGGAAGAAGATCTCCGGCACCGCAGAGCGTCCCCGTCTTAATGTTTACAGAAGCACCGAGCACATCTATGCACAGGTCATAGACGATGTGAAGGGCGTCACTCTCTGTGCCGCATCCACGCTCGAGAAGGGCATAGCGAAGAAGGTCGCAAAGCTCACCAAGACCGAAGCCGCGAAGGCAGTCGGCGAAGAGATTGCGAAGAAGGCTCTCGCCCTCGGCATCAAGGAAGTCGTCTTTGACAGGGGCGGCTACATCTACACCGGCAGAGTGGCAGCACTCGCTGCGGGCGCGCGTGAAGCCGGGCTCGAGTTCTAGGAGGAAGTATGGCAGAACGCGACAACAGAAGAAACGACAGAAACAGGGAAGAGAACGACGGGCTCACCAAGAAGCTCATCGCGGTCAACCGCGTCACCAAGGTTGTCAAGGGCGGCAGGAACATGCGTTTCAGCGCGCTCGTGGTCGTCGGTGACGAAAACGGCAAAGTCGGGCTCGGCATGGGCAAGGCGGCGGAGGTCCCCGAGGCAATCGAAAAGGCGACCCAGCTCGCAAAGCGCAGTATGCACGACATCGCAATGAAGGGCACCACCATTCCTCATCACGCCATCGGCAAGTTCGGACGCGGTCAGGTCATCCTGCTCCCCGCCGAAACCGGTACCGGCGTCATCGCGGGCGGCCCCGTGCGTGCGGTCCTCGAAGTTGCCGGCATCAAGGACATCAGGACGAAGTCCATCGGGTCCAACAATCCCATCAACTGTGCGAAAGCCACCCTCGAAGGGCTTTGCCAGCTCCGCAGCGCAGAGCAGATTGCGGCGCTCCGTGGCGTTGAGATCGAGGGCTAGGAGGCAATATGGCAGCAGCAAAGAAAACCGAAGAAGCAAAGATGATCAAAGTCACCCTTGTCAAGAGCACAATCGCCTGCCTCAAGAATCAGAAGGCGAATGTCGAGGCGCTCGGGCTCCACAAAGTCGGCAGCTCCAACACCTTCAAGGACGACGCAGTGGTCAGAGGCATGATAAAGAAAGTTTCTCACCTCGTGAAGGTTGAGGAAATCTGACGGAGGAAGCTATGTACATTCACGATTTGAAGGGCGCAGAAGGCGCAAGAACCTCCTCCAAGCGCGTCGGTCGCGGCATCGGCAGCGGCATGGGCAAGACTTCCACCCGCGGACACAAGGGTCAGTGGGCGAGGAGCGGCGGCGTCCGTCCCAACTTCGAGGGCGGTCAAATGCCTCTCACGCGCAGGATTCCCAAGAAGGGGTTCAACAACAAGAGATTCGCACATATCTACAACATCGTCAATGTCGAGGTTTTCAACAACTTCGAAGACGGGGCTGTTGTCGGCATCGATCAGCTCGTGGCGGCCGGCATTGTCAAGACCGTAGAGGCGTACGGACTTAAGGTCCTGGGCGACGGTACTCTCGAAAAGAAAGTCACCGTTCAGGCTCAGAAGTTCTCCGGCTCCGCCATTGAGAAAATCGAGAAAGCGGGCGGCAAAGCAGAGGTAGTAAAATAATGTTCGAAACCCTGAAAAACGCATTGAAAACCAAAGAGATCCGCATCAAAATCTTTTTGACGCTGGCTCTCCTTCTGGTTTTCAGAATAGGCAGCTACATCCC
>USEV01000093.1 GCA_900553825.1 uncultured Eubacteriales bacterium | reverse complement strand
GATGTGTATAAGAGACAGGTCGTAGTCGATGGGGATGTCGAAGTGTTCGGCGGGGATGCAGCCGCCCGAAGGACCGCCCGTCTGCGCCGCCTTGAAGTGCTTGCCGTTGGGGATGCCGCCGCCGATGTCCTCGATGACTTCGCGCAGCGTGGTGCCCATGGGGATTTCGACAAGACCGGTGTTGGTGATCTTGCCACCGAGCGCGAACACCTTGGTGCCCTTGGACTTCTCGGTGCCCATGGAGGCGAACCACTCGGGCCCCTTGAGGATTATCTGGCAGATGTTTGCGTAGGTTTCGACATTGTTGAGGATGGTGGGCTTGCCGAAAAGACCCTTGACCGCGGGGAACGGAGGACGGGGACGGGGCTCGCCGCGATGACCCTCGATGGAGGTCATGAGCGCGGTTTCCTCGCCGCAGACGAACGCGCCTGCGCCCAGCCTGATTTCCAGGTCGAAGTCAAAGCCGGTGTCGAGGATGTTTTTGCCGAGCAAGCCGTATTCCCTCGCCTGTTCGAGCGCGATTTTCAGCCTCTGAACCGCGATGGGGTACTCCGCACGGACATAGATGTAGCCCTGATGCGCGCCGATTGCGTAACCCGCGATTGCCATTGCTTCGAGCACGGAATGGGGGTCGCCTTCGAGCACCGAGCGGTCCATGAACGCGCCGGGGTCGCCTTCGTCGGCGTTGCAGCACACATATTTGACGGGACCGGGGCTTGCCGCCGCGAACTGCCATTTGAGGCCCGTGGGGAAGCCGCCGCCGCCTCTGCCGCGCAGACCCGACGCCTTGATGATGTCGATGACTTCCTGCGGCTTGAGCTCGGTCAGGCACTTGATGAGAGCCTGATAGCCGTCAAAGGCGATGTACTCGTCGATTTCCTCGGGGTTGATGACGCCGCAGTTGCGCAGCGCGACACGGGTCTGCTTCTTGTAGAAGTTCGTGTCGGCGAGTGCCTTGACGGAGTGCGCGTCGGACTTTTCCTTGTAGAGCAAACGCTGCACGAGCCTGCCCTTGATGAGGTGCTCGTCGACGATTTCGCCGACATCCTCGACGGTGACTCCGCTGTAGAACGCGCCCTCGGGATAGACGATGATGATGGGACCGACGGCGCACAGACCGAAACAGCCCGTGCCGACTACGGAGACATCGTTTTCGAGCCCGCGCTCTTTGATGAGAGTTTCAAACTCCTTCTTGATTGCGGCACTGTTGTTGGAATGGCAGCCGGTGCCGCCGCATACCAGAACATGACTTCTTACCATATTCTCTCCCTACCTGTCATTTGTTGTCCCCGATGAGGAACTCAGTGCACACATTGCCGTTGACAATGTGATTGGCTACGATTTGTTTCGCCTTGTCCGCGTCCACATGAACATAGGTCACGGGGTCTTCGCCGGGGACAAAGACTTCCACGATTGGTTCGAGCACGCACATTCCGAGGCAACCCGTGCGGGTGACTTTGACATTTCGGAGCTGGCGTGACGCCACCTCGTCAACGAGCGCGTTGAACACGGGACGGGCACCTGCGGAAATGCCGCAAGTTGCCATTCCGACGACAATGCGGATTTCCTGTTCGGCATCCTTGCTGTCGCGGGAGTTGACCTGCGGCAGCATCTTGTCGCGGATTGCCTTGATGTCGGCAATGGTCTTCATAATTTTTCTCCTCCGATATCCTTTATGTTTTCTT
The DNA here is from genome assembly GCA_900553825.1 of uncultured Eubacteriales bacterium. Lineage (GTDB taxonomy): Bacteria > Bacillota > Clostridia > Christensenellales > CAG-917 > Limadaptatus. The sequence continues at coordinate 2,394 of USEV01000093.1, read as the reverse complement.
TTATCATATCTCGGACGAACACGAGCACCTCCGGCTCGCCGACGGGCACGCCGTCGAGCTCCGCTTTCAGCTCTCTCGTGTCGAACACGAACTGATTTTCGTCCACCCCGACAGTGAACACAAAGTCGGGCGCGTTGTCACCGCTTATCAGCGTGACGATGGTCTCCGAAAGGTCCCCGAGGGGCGAACGGTCGATGTTGTCCAGACAGAATGTCGCCCGCACGCTTGTGCCCTCTCCCTTTCGCGAACTGATGGAGAACTCCCCCCCCGCCATCTCGGCAGCCATCTTGAAAAGAGGGATTCCCATGCCCACTTTGCGCGTGGTGCGCGTGGTGGTGAACGGGTCCGTCACTCTCTTCAGGAACTCCTCGTCCATGCCGCAACCGTTGTCGTCGATTTCTACGGTGAGCACATTCCCCCGCGCCATGACGAGCACGGTCACAAGCGTAGCCCCCGCCTTGACGGAGTTTTCGGCGATGTCGAGTATGTTAAGAGCGATTTCCCTCATTTTCCTCTTCTCAGCGTCGCGATGAGCGCCTCGACGGTGCCCTCGGGGAGCTCGATTTCTCCCCTCGCCGACACATCTTCCAGCGTGTGCGCGTCGCTGTCCACGATGACGAGCCTCTCCTCACTCCACTTTCGGAAGTCGCTCTCCCCCACTCGGGTGGAAAGCTCGACCGTGCGGTATTCGGGCGGCACCGCCCCCAGGATTTTCAGCATACTGTTGGCGTCGCGGTCTATGTGCGCCGGCACCGCCACTCCGCCGTGCCTTTCGGCAAGCACCCTGACGCTCTCGCACCCGATGCCCATGCTGTCGAGGAGCATCCTGTGCTCCGTGCCCACGATGTTGTCGTCCTCGTCGAAGTACAGCTGTTCGCCGAAGAGGTCAGCCCTGTTCTTGCGTTCCGAGAGAGGCAACTCACGGAAAAACGCCTCCAACTCCCCGTAGGTGGGGAACAGACACAACAGGTGGATGTCCTCGTTCGTCTGCACCTCGACCGCCGGCACGACACTCACTCCGAACGCGTCGCCCGCCTTCATTGCGACGGGGACATGTCCGATTGCGTTGTGGTCGGCAATCGCCACGAAATCCAGCCCGATAAGCGCCGCGCTCCCCACGATTGTGACGGGCGTCATCTCCTTCTCCGCACAGGGCGAAAGCGCGGAATGTATGTGCAAATCGAACTTGAACTTCATCTCTTCACCGACGGAACACGGGCTTTAAGCGCGCGTTTCGGCAAATGATCCTCCGTTTTTGTGTTGCGCGCCGCAAGACGCGCGCGGGGCAGGTCACAGTTCGCCCGCTGCCGCCACCGCCGCGGAGAACACATCGCGGTCGGTCAAAATCAGGTTTATGTCCTGCTCTGCCGCTCTCGCCGTCAGTGCCTCGTCGGGTTGCGCACCCTCACAGAGCACCACCACCGACACATCGGTGAGCGACGCGACGGCACAGACATTGACATTGTTCATGACGGTGAACCACGCCGAGTCGGCGGGGGCTTTGCCCATGACATTGCTGAGGAAGTCACCGCAGTAGCAAGTGACCACTTCCCTGTCGCCGTCGGCGAGATTGGCTATCCTGGCGTCCAGGATGTCGACAAGCCGCGTAACCGTCATTCCTCCCCCTTGACCCCCTCAAGACGCGGGCACTTCGTATCCGCGGGGATGACCCCGTTCGCGAGGTCCTCGGCAAAGGCGGTGCAACTGGGTGCGCCGCACAGTCCGCAGTCCACCATGGGCAGGGTCTTGAGCACCTCCTCCTGCACCATGAGCTTGTTGAGAGCGGTGAGCCTGTTCTCGTCCAGCCTGAACACATTCTTGACGGTGGGGTTCTGCTCCCACATGAACCAGTCCTTATCCTTGCCGATGGATTCCATCGTGTTGGGCTCTTTTTTGAGCTTGCGGGTGAGGTAATGCAGCCTCGAGCGCGCGACGAACGGGTTCTCGACATTCATGACCCCGCCGACGCACCCGCTCACGCAGGCGTTGAGCTCGATGAACTCTATGTCGCCCAGCCCGCCGTCCTCGAGGGCTTCGAGGATTTTGACGCACTGCTCCACTCCGTCGGCGGCAATCGTCTTGACGCCCTTGGTGGAGTTCGCCTCGCCGCGGCTTATGCCCCAGTGCAACCCGGTCGCGCTCATGCGGCTCAAAGGTTTGATTTCGGTGAGCTGTTCCATTGCGGGCAGGACGCGCATATATGCGTCCGACACCGAAAGGACACGGTCGACATACGGATGTTCGACGCCGATGCCCATCTTGATGGCAAACACCTTCGCGGGGCACGGCGAGATGAAGTAGACCCCCACATCGGAGGCGGGCACGCCCTTTGCCGCCGCGCGTTCCCTTGCCAGTTTCGCCGCCACATCCCTGTCTCTTATACACATCTGACGC
>USEV01000092.1 GCA_900553825.1 uncultured Eubacteriales bacterium | reverse complement strand
GAGCCTTATCGTCGGCAGCGTCAGATGTGTATAAGAGACAGGGATATTATATATTCCGGCACTTTCGGCGCGGCGGAGGAGGGCAGCGTGCTGGGCGTGAAATCAATCGCCGTTTCCGCCGTCGCAAAGAGGGGCGGATACGACCTCGCAATCGAATTCGTCAAAAACAATCTCCCGAAGCTCGTCGAATCAATCCCGCCCTTCGTGACTCTCAATGTCAATGTTCCCTGCGGTTTCCGCGAGGAAATCAAGGGCGTCAGGGCGGTGCCGCTCGGGCTCCGTCGCTACAACGACTGGTACGAGCGCGACGGAAAGGGCGGTTACGAGCTGTTCGGCGCGCCGCTCGACTGCTCCGACTGCGAGAAGGACACGGATTGCAAGATGTCGGACCTGAGCTACATAACCCTGACCCCGGTGCCCGTGTTCACAACGGACGAGGAGGCTTTGAAAGCCTACGCCGCAAAGGAGTGGAAGCTGTGAGCACGCTGGTGATAGGCGGTGGAGCTTCGGGCGCGATGTGCGCCGTACTCTGTGCGAGGGGCGGGGAGCGCGTGACCCTGCTCGAAAAAAACGAAAAGACGGGCAAAAAGCTGTTCATCACGGGAAAGGGGCGGTGCAATCTCACCGCCGATTACGCTCCCGAGGAATTTCTCGACGGCGTCGTCCACGGCAACAAGTTCCTGCGGACGGCGGTATTTTCGTTCACACCCGAGGACACAAAGGACTTTTTCCGCGCCGAAGGCGTGGAGCTCGTCACCGAAAGAGGCAACCGCGTCTTCCCCGCGTCGGGGAAGTCGTCGGACATAACCCGCGCCCTGGACAGGGCATTGCAAAAGGCGGGAGTTGTCGTGCACACGGATTGCGAGGTCGTCCGCGTCGGAAAGACGGCGGAGGGCTTCAGGGTGAACACGGCGGACGGCGGCGAGTTTTCGGCGGCGCGGCTCGTGATTGCCACGGGCGGCAAAAGCTATCCCGCCACGGGGTCGACGGGCGACGGCTACCGTTTTGCGGAGAGCCTGGGGCACAGCGTGGTCAAACCCGTGCCGTCGCTTGCGGGACTTCTGACGAAAGAGAGCGTGAAGGAGCTCGAAGGGCTCTCGCTGAAAAATGTGAGGCTCGGCGCGTTCACGCCTGACGGAAAGGAGATAGAATCGTTTTTCGGTGAACTTTTGTTCACCGCACGCGGAATCAGCGGACCTGTCGCCCTCAGTCTTTCGGCGCATCTCAACCGCGTGAGCGGAGCGACTCTTTCGCTCGACCTGAAACCCGCGCTGTCCGACGAAAAACTGGACGCGAGGGTGGTGCGCGATTTTGCGGAGCGTCGGAATGCGGAGCTCAAGACCGTGCTCCGGGCCCTGCTTCCCGCAAGGTTGAACGAGTATGTCCTGAAAGCGGCGGGGCTCAACCCCGAAAAGCGGGTCAACGCCGTGACGAGAGAGGAGCGCGCACTGTTGGTGCACGCGGTGAAGAATCTGCACTTTTCGTGTTCGGGCGTCGCGCCGTTCACGGAGGCGGTGGTCACTTCCGGCGGCGTAAGCCTGAAAGAACTGACTCCGCGGTGCGAGAGCAGGCTGACGCCGGGGCTCTACTTCATCGGCGAAGTCATCGACGCGGACGCCTATACGGGCGGTTACAATCTGCAAATCGCCTTTTCGACGGCTGCGGCGTGCGCCGCCGACATACTCAAAAAGAGGGCGTCGGACCCCGTCGATGCGCATTGACAGCGCGGGGCATCGGGGATATAATAGCGGAGGATTATGATTAACATCGCAATAGACGGTCCCGCAGGGGCGGGCAAGAGCACCATCGCAAGAGCCGTTGCCGAAAGGCTCGGAATCATCTATCTCGACACGGGCGCAATGTACCGTGCCGTGGCGTATTTCGTGCTGAGCTCCGGCGCGGCGGTCGACGACGAAAAAGCCGTCGGAGAAGCGTTGAAGGACATCTCGATGGACATACGCTACGAGGACGGCGCGCAACAGATTTTCGTGAACGGCGAGAATGTGACCCCCTTCCTCAGGGAACCGCACATGTCCAAGGCGGCGTCCGATGTCAGCGCGTTGCCCGCGGTGCGTTACAAGATGGTGGACCTGCAACGCGAATTTGCGGCAAAGCACGATGTCGTGCTGGACGGCAGGGACATCGGCACATTCGTGTTGCCCGGCGCAAACTGCAAGTTCTACATGACGGCATCGCCCGAGGAGAGGGCGGCGCGCAGGTACAGGGAACTTGCCGAAAAGGGCGTGGTCTGCACGCTCGGCGAAGTGCTTTCGGACATCGAAAAGCGCGATTACAACGATTCACACCGCGCCGTGGCCCCCTTGAAACAGGCTGACGACGCGTATTTCATCGACACCACCAAGCTCACCATTCCCGAAGTCGTGGAAGAGGTGGTGCAGGTTGTGGAAAAGAGGAAGAATATGCCGGAAAAACCCGTTGAAAACGCCGCACCCGCGGCAAGCGAGCAACCCGTAAAGACAGCGGTGACGGAAGAGAACGCCGCGCCCGCCAAGGGGGCGGCACCCGCAAACGAGGCGGAAAAGCCCCATGCGGAATCCGCAAAAAATAGGAAGACGCTTCCTCCGCCCAAGCCCGAGAACTTCAGGTTCTACCGCTTCGTGCGCGCTCTTCTCGCTCCGCTCATCAAAGTGCTCTGGCCGACGGAAATCGTCCACAAGGAGAGGTTCGACGCCATGGAGGGCGGCGTCGTGATATGCAATCACTACGCCATTCCCGACACGCTCATCCCCGTCGCGTCGCTCTGCAAGAAGGAGCTCCATGTGCTGGCAAAGGCAGAAGCCTTTGAGTGCGCGCGTATAGCCAACTGGTTCCTCCGCAAGGCGGGCGCCATTCCCGTCCGTCGCGGCGAGGCGGACATCAACGCCGTCAAGGAGGTGCTCACCGTGCTCCGTGCTGGCAAGAAGCTCGTCATGTACCCCGAGGGGACTCGCAACCGCGAGGGCACCAAGGAGATGCTCGAGTTCAAACAGGGCGCGGCACGCTTTGCCGTCAAGTCCAAAAAGCCCATCCTGCCCATGGTGTATTACCGTATGCACAAGGTTTTCAGGAAGAACTGGCTTTTCATCGGCGAGCCGATTGACCTCACGGAGTTCTACGGCAGCAGGAGTCACGAGGATTTCGCGGTGGCAACCGAACGCGTCTACGAGTGCATGGTCAAGACCCGCGAGCAGTGCGACGCCTATGTCGCGGAGCAGCTCGCAAAGAAGGGCAAGAAGAAGAAATGAAAATCACCGTAGCCAAAAACGCCGGGTTCTGCAAGGGCGTGGCGTTTGCGGTTGACAAGGCACTCGAACTTGCCGCCGCTCACGAAAAAGTGTACACAATCGGCGCTCTCATTCACAACGAGGGCGTCGTCGCATATCTCGAAGAGAGGGGAGTGCACGCGATTTCGCTCGAAGAGGCGAGGCAGTTGCCCGCGGGGTCGGTTGCGCTCATCCGTGCGCACGGGATACCCGTCGGCGACGAGGAATATCTGCGTTCGCGCGGCGTTGAGCTTCACGACGCGACCTGTCCCGTCGTCAAGCGCATCCACAAAATCGTGAGGGAGAGGAGCGCGGCGGGCGACGACATCGTGATAGTCGGCGACCGCACTCACGACGAAGTCGTGGGCGCGGCGAGCTACGCGAGCGGCAATGTGAGGATAATCTCCGACGACGAGGAGTTCTCCGTCGGGGAAAACCCCGTTTCCGTCGTGTTTCAGACGACCGTTTTGACGGATAAATTCGGCAAGATCAACGAAATTGCCGAAAATTACGCAAGAAACGGTGAAAAAACAGTTGGAATTTTTAATACTATTTGCTATACTACTCTAAGCAGACAAAACGAGGCGCGCGAGCTTGCGTATGCGTGCGATGCCGTTCTGGTGCTCGGAAGCCGTTCCAGCGCGAATACGCGAAGGCTTTTCGAGGTCGCCTCGGCGGTCAATCCCGCGACATACTTCGTTCAGAGCGTGGACGAATTGCCTGTCGAAAAGGTCAAACATTTGGAAAGCATATCAATCGTGGCAGGGGCTTCCACTCCGCCGTGGTTGATACAGGAGGTTACAAAAAGTATGAGTGATGAAACTCAAGTCAATGCTAACGAGACTATCGTAGCTGTCTCTTATACACATCTCCGAGCCCACGAGACGTAGATGAATCTCGTATGC
>USEV01000091.1 GCA_900553825.1 uncultured Eubacteriales bacterium | reverse complement strand
GGATTGCCGCGGTCAATCCCCTCCCCGCCATCAAAGGCAGGTCCTTTGCGTCCGACAGCGCGACAAGCACGGGAGATTTCACCCCTCCGTCGCGCAGGGCGCAACCCTCTTTAAGGGTTGCGACGCCGAAAAATCCGACATCTCCGTCGAGCGCGAGCGACACGGGCAGCATGCCGTGTCCGTAGGCGTCGGCCTTGACCATGAGCAACACGCCGACCCCCGTCCTTGCGCGCACGCCGAGGACATTTTGTCTGATTTTTGCGATGTCGATTTCAAGCCGCAGTTTCACCCCGACCTCCGAGGGTCATTTTATGCCTCGGAGGGGTGAAAATGTCACGGCAAATTATTTGAGCAACTCCTCGGCACGGGCGACATCGTCCGTCTTGAAGAGGATGAGGGCTTTGCCGCCGTTTCTCGAATAGGAATAGACATACTCGAGGTTGACGCCCTCCTTTGAGAGTTTGCCGAGCGTTGCGGTGAGCGAGCCGGGCTTGTCGGGCACTTCGATGCCGACAAGGTCGCCGCGGGCGGTGGTGAAACCCGCCTCGGTGAGCGCTTTGACCGCCTTCTCGTTGTCGTCGGTGATGATCCTGACTATGCCGAAGTCCTTGGTGTCGGCGATATTCAGGCTCTCGACATTGACGCCCGCGTCGGACAGCGCGCCCAGCATTGCGTAGAGTCTGCCCTTCCTGTTTTCCAAAAATACCGCGATTTGGTTGACCAGCATAATTCCTCCTATATCTTGCGCTTGTCGATGATGCGCACCGTCTTTCCGGTGGAAAGAGGCAGGCTGTCCGGGGAGACGAGCGTGATTTTGGCGCCCACTCCGAGGTTGCCCATCATGTCGTGTTCTATGCGTTTTCTGATGTCCTCGATTTTTCTGACCTCGTCGGAGAAGACCTCCGGTGCGAGCTCGACCTGGATTTCCATCGTATCGAGGTTGCCCGCGCGGTCGACGATTATCTGATAGTGCGAGCCGACGATTTCTTTGATGTTCATAAGCACGGATTCAATCTGCGACGGGAAGACATTGACGCCGCGGATGATGAGCATATCGTCCGTCCTGCCGCTGACGCGCTTCATTCTGACGAGAGTGCGGCCGCAGTGGGGGCAGACCTCGTGATTGAGCGCGCTTATGTCGCGCGTGCGGTAGCGGATGAGAGGCATCCCCTGCTTCCTGAGCGTGGTGAAAACGAGCTCCCCTCTCGTGCCGTCGGGGACCTGTTTCAGGGTGTCGGGGTCCACTATCTCGGGATAGAAGAAGTCCTCCATGACATGGAGCCCCCAGCCCTCGCCGCAGCTCATGGACACGCCCGGACCGCTGATTTCAGAAAGCCCGTAGATGTCGTAGGCGGTGATGCCGAGCTTGCGCTCGATTTCCTTTTTCATGTCCTCGGACCACGGCTCCGCACCGAAAATGCCGACGCGCAGCTTGAAATCCTTGATGTCGAGCCCCGCCTTTTCTATCTCCTCGCCGATGACCATGGCGTAGGAGGGAGTGCAGGCAAGCGCGGTTGCGCCGAAGTCCTTGAGCAGGGTTATCTGGCGCATGGTGTTACCCGCGGAGGCGGGCACCGTCATTGCGCCCAAAAGCTCCGAGCCGTAGTGGAGCCCCAGACCGCCCGTGAACAGCCCGTAGCCGTAGGACACATGCACGATGTCGTCCTTTGAGCAACCCGCCATGACGAGCGCGCGTGCGTCGCACACCGCCCAGTCGTGTATGTCGCGGTTGGTGAGCCCGACGACGGTGAGCTTGCCGGTCGTGCCGCTCGAAGCGTGGACGCGGGCTATTTCGCTCTTGGGGAGCGCGAAGCACCCGAAGGGATAGTTCGCGCGCAGGTCCGCCTTGGTGGTGAAAGGCAACTTCTCGATGTCCTCGATTCCGCGGATGTCCTCGGGTTTGAGACCGATGGCGTCCATCTTGGCGCGGTAGTAAGGCGCGCCCTCGTACATCCTCTTGACGGCGTCGACGAGCCTTTCGGACTGCAATGCAGTCATCTCGTCACGCGACATTGTTTCGATTTTTTCGTCGTAGTATCTCATCCTTCCTCCAGACGCTATGCGTTGTAACCGCACTCGAGAGCGCGGCGGTTGATTTCGTAAAGTTTGGGTTTGACCGTTGCCCTGAGCGCGGCGTCGATGTCCTCGAACGCGACTCCGAGCTCCCTCGCCAGAGTGCCCAGCATGACCACATTGACGGCGCGGAGTTCGCCGAGCTTTTCGGCGGCGGAAAGCGCGTCGACGGCGATGACCTTGCCCGCACGCTTTTCGAGCTCGCCGATTATGTTCTCGGGATACTTGCGCGCACCCGTGATGACGGGCATGGGGAGAATCTTCTGCGTGTTGACGACAATCGTGCCGCCCTGGCGCAGGAAATCGGTGTAACGGAGGGCTTCAAGCTCCTCGAACGCCAGGATTATGTCCGCGTCCCTGAGCCCGATTATGGGGCTTGTGACGGTGGGCGCAATCTTTACATGGGTGACGACGCTGCCGCCTCTTTGCGACATGCCGTGCACCTCGGAGAGTTTGCAGTCGCTCCCCTTGATGGCGGCAAGCGCACCGAGAATCCTCGACGCGAGCAGAGTGCCCTGCCCGCCTACGCCTACAATCAGAATGTTAGCTTTCATTTCATCCCTCCTTAATCGCGCCGAAACGGCAAACCTTGGAGCAAAGCCCGCAGCCCACGCACAGCGAGGCATTTATCTTTGCCGAACCGTCTTCCTGCTTTTCGATTGCGGGACAACCCAGTCTGAAGCACATGCCGCACTTCCTGCAATCCTCGATGCGACAGGCGGGAGGATAGTTGCGGTTGAGCAGCGCGCAGGGCCTCTTTGCGACTATGACGGAAACGCCGTCCGCCGCAGTCTCTTCCCTGACCGCCTTTTCGAGCTCCGCGAGGTCGTAGCTGTCCACCACTCTCACGCTGTCGCAACCCACCGTCTTGCAAAGCGCGACGATGTCCAGGATTTTGGCGGGCTCCTGTTTGAGCGTGAAGCCCGTTGCGGGGTGCTGTTGATGACCCGTCATACCCGTGGTGGAGTTGTCCAGAATGATGAGCGTGATGTTGCTCTTGTTGTAAACCGCGCCGATGAGCCCGGTTATGCCGCTGTGGATGAAAGTGCTGTCGCCGATGACGGCAACAGTCTTTTTTGACTGCTCTCTGCCGCGCGCCTTCTCGAAGCCGTGAGCGATGCCGACGCTTGCGCCCATGCACACCACGGTGTCGACGGCGCAGAGAGGAGGCTGTGCGCCGAGGGTGTAGCACCCGATGTCCGCGGACACGGTGAGCTTGAGCTTGCTGAGCACATAGAACACCCCGCGGTGCGGGCAACCCGCGCACATGACGGGAGGACGCACGGGCAAATCCTGCTTCTCGGTCTCCGTCCCGATGCCGAGCAGCTTCTTGCGTATGACTGCGACGGAAAGCTCGCCTTGTCTTGAGAAGAGCGATTTGCCCTCGCAGGTGATGCCGTTTGCCTTGAGCTGATTCTCGAAGAATGGTTCCAGCTCCTCGACGACGACAAGGCGTTTGACCTTTTTCGCGAAATCGCGCACCTTTTCGATTGCCAGAGGATAGACCATGCCGAGCTTGAGCACGGACGCCTCGGGAACCGCCTCGCGCACATACTGATAGACGACGCCGCTGCACACGATGCCGAGGGCTGCGTCACGCATCTCCTCGCGGTTGATTTCGAAGTCGTTGACATCGCGGGCGAGCCTGTTTTCGCGCGCCTCCACGACGACATGCCTGCCGATTGCGGAGGACGGCATCATGGTGTATTTTGCGACATCCTTGACATAGGGGCGCAGGGGCACTTCAACCCTCTCCCCCTCCTCGACAAAGCTCTGGGAATGGGCGAGCCTGGTCGTGGTGCGCACAAACACGGGGGTGTCGTAGTTCTCGGAAAGCTCGAATGCGAGCTTGGTGAACTCCTTTGCCTCCGCGCTGTCCGCGGGTTCGAGCATGGGGATGTGCGCGCTCCTTGCGTAGAAGCGGGTGTCCTGCTCGTTCTGGGAGCTGTGCATACCGGGGTCGTCCGCGGCGAGAATCACGAGCCCGCCGTTGACGCCGGTGTAAGCCGCGGTGAACATGGGGTCGGCGGCGACATTGACGCCGACATGCTTCATGCACACCATGCTCCTCGCACCCGCAATCGACGCGCCGACCGCAACCTCGAATGCGACCTTTTCGTTGGGCGCCCATTCGGCGTAGACTTCGTCGTAGCC
>USEV01000090.1 GCA_900553825.1 uncultured Eubacteriales bacterium | reverse complement strand
GGAGATGTGTATAAGAGACAGGTCAACGGCATCGGGGAGCGCGCGGGCAACGCCGCCATGGAAGAAATCGTCATGGCAATCAAGACCCGCAGCGACCACTACGGGCTGCACACCGACATCGTGACGGAGCGCATCTACCGCACCTCGCAGATGGTGAGCAGCATAGTCGGTATCAAGCTGCCCCCCAACAAAGCCGTGGTGGGCAAGAACGCTTTTGTGCACGAATCCGGCATACACCAACACGGCGTGCTTGCGAACAAAGCAACCTACGAAATCATGAGCCCGCGAGACATCGGCGTGCCCGAAAACGAACTTCTGCTTGGCAAACACAGCGGTAAACACGCGTTTTCGGAACTTTTGGAGGAAATGGGCTACTCCCTCACAAAGGAACAGATCGACGCCTACTTCCCCCGCTACAAGGAGCTCGCCGACCGCAAGAAGACGGTGACGCGCAGCGACATCGACGCGCTCATGGCGGGCGCATTCCGCCGCCGCGTCAAGCGCATCTACACTCTGCACGACTACGAGGTCACCGCCTACAAGAATTCCGCTTCCGCCGTCATATCCCTGGACGCCGAGGGCAAGACCCACACAGACAGGATGACGGGCGACGGCCCTGTCGACGCCTCGTTCAAGGCGATAAACTCACTCACGGGACAGAACTTCAAGCTCGTCGATTACCAGTTGCACTCCGTGTCCGAAGGCAAGGACGCTCTCGGTGAAGCCACGGTCAAGCTCTCCTCCCCCGAAGACGGCAGGACCATGACCGGCAAGGGGCTGTCCACGGATGTCCTGGAGGCGTCGCTGATTGCCTATGTCAACGCAACCAACAAGTTGCTCGGGGAGGAGTGATATGAAAATAGAGTTCTACGACTGCACTCTCCGCGACGGCGCGCAGGCGGCGGGCATAAGCTACTCCATCAACGACAAGAAAGCGATTTTCAGGCTGCTCTCCGGCTTCGGCATCGACCTCGTCGAGGGCGGCGACCCCGCCTCCAACCCCAAGGACGCGGAATTTTTCGAGGAGTGCCGCGACCCGCGTCTCGTCGCGTTCGGCGCAACGCGCAGGAAAGGCGTTTCCGCCTCCGCCGACGCCGGGCTCAAAAAGCTCGTCGCGACGGGCGCGAAGACGGTCTGCATTTTCGGCAAAGCCAGCCTTTCGCAGGTGAAAGAGGTGCTCGGCGCCACTCCCGACGAAAATCTCGCCATGATTTCGGAGAGCGTCGGTTTCCTCGCGGGGCACGGGCTTCGCGTCATATTCGACGCGGAACACTTCTACGACGGAGCGGCGGAGGACCCCGATTACGCCTTTGCCGCACTGAGCGCGGCGGTGGACGCGGGAGCGGACACCGTGGTGCTTTGCGACACCAACGGCGGCACATTCCCCGACGCCGCATACGCCCTCACCGAACAGGTCTGCAAGCGTTTCCCCTCCGTCACAGTGGGCGTGCACTTCCACAACGACACGGGGACTGCGGTTGCCTCCGCAATTCAAAGCGTGCGCGCGGGCGCACGGCACATTCAGGGCACATTCCTCGGCTTCGGCGAGAGGTGCGGCAACGCCAACCTCTCCACCATCATCGCCGACCTCGTCCTGAAAAACGGCGTCGAGCGCACCGTGAAACTCTCCGAACTGACCCGCACGGCACACGCCGTCGCGGAGATAAGCAACATCACCCTCGACGCCTCCATGCCCTATGTCGGTGCGGCGGCGTTTGCGCACAAGGCGGGGATGCATTCCGACGCGGTCATAAAAAATCCGCGCACTTTCGAGCACATCTCCCCCGCCGAAGTCGGCAACCGCGAGCATATACTCCTGAGTGAAGTGGCGGGCAGAAGCGCCGTCGCCAAAAAGCTCGAGCACCTCTTCCCCGGGCTCGACAAGTCCAACCCCAAGACCAAGGAAATCCTCGACATGGTCAAGCTCATGGAGATGAAGGGCTATCAGTACGAGGGCGCGGACGGCTCGTTCGTGCTGCTAGCCGAGCGGGTGATGAACTCGTTCAAGCCCTCGTTCGAGCTCGTGAGATACTGCATCAAGGCGTTGAAGCCCGACGGCGTGAACACGGCGGAGGTTTCAATACGCGTCAAGGGCGAGGTCACCGAGGTGACGGAGACGGGCAACGGCCCCGTCAACGCGCTGGACAAGGCGTTGCGCGCCGCGCTGGTCAGGCATTTCCCCGAAATCGGCGAGATTGCCCTCATCGACTACAAGGTGCGTGTCGTGGACAGCTCCTCGGCAACGGGCGCCATGGTCCGCGTGCTCATCACATCGTCGGACAAAAAGGAGACCTGGACGACGGTGGGCGTTTCCACCGACATCATCGAAGCGAGCTGGTCCGCCCTGACCGACAGCTTCGAATACAAGCTGACGGGGCAAGGCAGAATCGTGTGAGGCGCGCATGAAAATGACGGCAACTCAAAAGATATTCGCCCGCCATGCGGGCAGAAAGAGCGTGACCGAGGGCGAATTGCTCACCGCAACGGTGGACATCGTGCTCGGCAACGACATCACCGCTCCCGTCGCCGTCCGCGAGCTGGAAAAGGCGGGCGGCAAGGTGCTCTTCCCGGAAAAGGTCGTGCTCGTGCTCGACCACTTCGTGCCCGCAAAGGACATCAAATCCGCCGAACAGTGCAAGACCGTGCGGCAGTTCGCGGAAAAGTACGGCATCGAGCACTTCTACGATGTCGGGCGCGCGGGCGTGGAGCACGCGCTCCTTCCCGAACTGGGGCTCGTCCGTCCCGCCTCGCTCATCATAGGCGCGGACAGCCACACCTGCACCTACGGCGCACTCGGTTGCGTGTCCACGGGAGTGGGCTCCACGGACATGGCGGCGGCGATGTGGACGGGCAAGCTGTGGTTCAGGGTGCCCGCCGCAATCAAGGTCACTCTCAAAGGCAGGTTGCGCCGCTATGTGACGGGCAAGGATGTCGTGCTCGACATCATAAGGCAACTCGGCGTGGACGGCGCGACATACAAATCCCTCGAATTTTTCGGCGACACAAAGTCGCTCTCCGTCGAGGACAGGCTCACGGTCGCCAACATGGCGGTGGAATGCGGCGCAAAAAACGCCTTCTTCCCCGTCGACGACCTCACGAGGGCTTTCTTTGCCGAGCGCGGAGTGGAATACGGCGAGGACGACATCGTCTTCCCCGACCCCGACGCGGAATACGCGAGCGAGCTCACGGTGGACCTCGACGCACTGGCTCCCGCAGTCGCCTTCCCGCACCTGCCCTCCAATGTCCGCTACTTCGGCAAGGATGTGCCCGACAACCTCGTCATCGACCAGGTGGTCATAGGCAGCTGCACCAACGGCAGGATGTCGGATATGCGCGCGGCGGCGGAAATCCTGCGCGGGCGCAAAGTCGCAAAGGGCGTGCGTTGCATCGTCATCCCCGCCACAATGGAAGTCTACAAAAAGTGCCTGGACGAGGGGCTGACCGAGATATTCGTCGAAAGCGGCGCGGTGGTGTCCACACCCACCTGCGGACCCTGTCTGGGCGGATATATGGGCATACTCGCCGCAGGCGAACGCGCCGTTTCCACGACCAACCGCAACTTTGTCGGGCGCATGGGCGACCCCTCGTCGGAGGTGTATCTGTGCTCGCCCTATGTCGCGGCGGAGAGCGCGGTGAGGGGCGTGCTTGCGTGTCCCGACGGGTTCGGCACCGAGGAGGCGAAATGAAAGAAGGCAAGGTTTTCAAATACGGCGACAATGTCAACACCGATGTCATAATTCCCGCCCGCTACCTCAACGACGCAAGTGCGAAAAATCTCCGTGCCCATGTCCTTGAGGATCTGGATCACACCTTTGCGAAAAGGGTGCGCGAAGGCGACTTCGTGGTGGGCGGTTTCAACTTCGGGAGCGGCTCTTCGAGGGAGCACGCGCCGCTTGCTCTGAAAGCGGCGGGCGTCAGCGCAGTCATAGCAAAGAGCTTTGCGCGCATCTTCTTCCGCAATGCGGTGAACATCGGCTTGCTCCTCATCGAAAATGCAAAAATGGCGGATGAAATATCCGAAAAAGATGTTTTAACCCTCGAAAACGACAAATTGACCGACCTGACCACGGGCGCGGTCTACACCCTCGCCCCCATGGACGATTATGTAAAGCGCATCATGGAAAAGGGCGGGCTCATGGAGGCGTTGAAAGATGAAGGCTGAAATTCTGACCCTGCCCGGTGACGGCATAGGACCCGAAATCGTGTCGTCCGCAGTCCGCATCCTCGACAGGGTCGCGGAGCGCTTCGGGCACACTTTCGTCTGCCGTGAGGGGCTCATTGGCGGCGTGGCAA
>USEV01000089.1 GCA_900553825.1 uncultured Eubacteriales bacterium | reverse complement strand
AGCGTCAGATGTGTATAAGAGACAGCAACAGCTCTATCGCGCGGTCCAGGTACGCCGCCCTGTCGCCCTCGCTCGAGCCCAACGCGATGTACGCCGTGTTGCGCGTCACAACCGCCTGAACGCCCACCCAGTCGAACACGCCCTTCATGGGGGCGTCGGGCTTTTTGACGGTCACTTCCGCGCGGTTCACGGCGGGGAAAGCGAGCATTATGTCGCGTGCGAGAGTGAGGGAAAGATGTTCGAGCAAATTCTTGCCTTCGTCACTCAAAAAGGCTTTTATCCTCTTGCAAACGGCGGAATAACTCACGGTTTTGTCAATATCGTCGCTTTCCGCCGCCGCCGCGATGTCCAGGTGAAGCCGCGCCGACACCACGAATCTCTGCGGCTCCGTCTTTTCCTCGGGGTTGACGCCGTGGCACGCCGTCACCTCGTAGGATTCGATGATAATCGCGCCGTTTTCCCTGCCGTATGTCATAGCCTTTCCCCCTTTGCCGCGCGGATTGCGATGAGGTTTTCCCTGACATCGTGCACCCGCACGAAGAGTATTCCTTTTTTTGCCGCGAGCGCGCTGGATTCCATGGTGGCGGTGAGGCGCGACTCCGGCGCTCCCCCGAACATGGACTTGCGCGATGTGCCGAGGAGCAACGGGTATCCCGCCGCGGCGAGCATCTCGTAGTGGTCGAGGAGATACCAGTCCTCGTCCGCGCTCTTGTTGAAGCCTATCCCGCCGTCGAGCAGCACGGCGTCGCGGGCTATGCCCGCCCTCTCCGCCTTGTCCGCGAGGGCGATGAGCCCCGTCAGCTTGTCCGTCATGAGGTCGCGCTCGCCGCTCGCGCGTCGGTTGTGCATGAGGCAGATTGACGCGCCGCGGGCGGCAACCGCCTCGGCAAGCCCCTTGTAACGCAACCCCGAAACATCGTTTATCATGTCCGCGCCCGCATCGAGCACGGCTTCCGCAACCTCGGGATAATAGGTGTCCACGGAGAGTATGCAATCCGACACCTCGCGTATCGCCGCGACTGCGGGAAGCACGCGCGCGAGCTCCTCAAGCGCGCTGACCTCGCCGTGACCGGGACGCGTTGACTGCCCGCCGATGTCGATGATTTCCGCACCGTCGGAGAGCATCTCCAGGGCGCGGCGCGCGACATCGTCCCCCGCCCGCGACGGAGCGTAGAAGGAATCGGGCGTGAGGTTGAGAATGCCCATTATGTGTGTCCCGCCAGAGAACACCCTGTCACGCACCCTGAATCCGTTCATCTTCCCTGAAAAGACAACAGCAGGTCCACGACTGCCTTGTCGATGTTGCCGCGGACGGCGTAGGAAAGGGTCTTGGAGCCGACTTTCTTCACGCCGCGCGCCGTCATGCAGGTGTGCTCCGCCTCGACGACGACGGCGACGCCCTCGGGTGAGAGGTTCTCGAAAATGGCGTCCGCAATCTGCGCGTTCATGCGCTCCTGCAACTGCAATCTGCGCGCATAGACATCCACCGTGCGCGCCAGTTTGGAAAGCCCCGCGACCTTGCCCGACGGCACATAGGCGATGTGCACCTTGCCGAAAAACGGCATGAGGTGGTGCTCGCACACCGAGGAGAATGCGATGTCACGCTCGATGACGAGGCTGCTGCCCTCCTCGGCAAAAGTCTTTCCGAGGTGTTCCGCCGCGCTCTCGCCGTAGCCCGCCGTCAGTTCTTCAAGCATACGCGCGACGCGCTCGGGGGTATCCTTCAGCCCCTCGCGCTCGGCGTCCTCGCCGATTGCCGCGAGGATTTCGCTCACCGCGGCACGGATTCTGTTCTTGTCAACCATATCTACCTCACTGCCGCTTGCGCGGCACATCTTTATACCAGTTCGCAAAAGAGGGTCAGCGAGCCGAACACCACGACGGCGTCCGCGTCGCTCCGGAGCGCCTGCTCCGTCGCCTCTTTAACCCCGTTGCACACCGTGACGGGCACTTCGGGCGCGACGGCGGCACACACCTCTTTCAGACGCTTTGCGTCGAGCGCGCGGGGGGAGCCCGGCGTCACGACGAACGCCCTTTCGCAAAGGGGAACGACGCTTTTCATGACGGCGGTGTATTCCTTGTCGGCGAGCACTCCCGTCACTGCCGCAATCCTTTTGCCCGCGAGGACGCTTTTCATCGCCGCGGCAAGTGCCGCCGCGCCCTGCGGATTGTGCGCTCCGTCCAAAACAAGGGTTTTGTTTGACGGAATTGCTATGCCATAAGGCGATTTTGTAACATTATCCGCCGTCAGCACTTCGAAACGGGCGTGCCAGACGGCGCGCTTCAACCCCTCTTCGAGCGCGGATTCGGTGATGGCGAAACCGTGCTTTGCAAGGCGTTTCGCCGCCGCGACGGCGAGCGCCGCGTTCTCGAGCTGATGCCTGCCGAGGAAGGGAATTTCGTAGCGTTCGCCCTCTATCTCCACCACCTGCCCCGAGAGGCTTTGCGAGATTGCAACCGCGGGGCGACACACCTCCGCGAGCGGGTAAAGCACCTCCGCCGCACCCGCCTCCTGCGGACAGGTCACGGCGTCGCCTTTTATTATTGCCGCCTTTTCCGCCGCTATCTCTCCGAGCGTGTTGCCGAGCAACGCGCAATGGTCGAGCCCTATCTTCGTGATGACGGCAAGCTCCTTTTTGTGCACGGCGTTGGTGGCATCCCACCTGCCGCCGAGCCCCGTTTCAAGCACGGCGACATCGCAACCCTTGTCGCGGAAGGCGACGAGCGCGAGCGCGGTTTCGATTTCGAACGCGGTGGGCATAAACCTCCCGAGCGCGCCCCGTAGCCCCTCCGCGGGCGTGCTCCCGCAGGCGGCGCGGCGTGACTGCTCCGCTTCCACGGTGTCCTTGACGACGGTCATGTACTTTGCCACATCGTCGTCGCAAAGCGGGGTGCCGTCCACCGAAAAGCGCTCGTTGTAACGGAGCACGGACGGGGAATTGTATGTCCCCACCCTGTAACCCGCGCATCCGAGCACGGAGGTGAGCATGGCGCAGACGGAGCCCTTGCCGTTTGTGCCCGCGACATGGACGATGCGCAGCGCGTCGTCGGGCGAGCCCAGGGCGTCGAGCAATTCGCGCATGCGCTCTATGCCGTAATCCGAGCCGTCCATTCCGACCCGTCGTATGTATTCCAATGCTTCGGCGTAAAACAAAAAGCACCTCCAAAGGAAGAAGTGCTCCGCGGCTTTTAAGCGGGGTGAAGCGGGAGTGAAAAATGCACCGCAAATCCGAAGATTTTTCGTCCGTGAGCACCCCCCGTCTCATCGGCACTTGACGCGCAAGTTTCTACAACTTCCAGGCTTTTAGGTTAAATCGATTATAGCACCTATTCCGAGCGCGGGCAAGGAAAAGAGCGTTCATTTTGAAAAGCGGCAAAGAAAATCCCGCCCGCTGTGCGACGGGCGGGATTGTCACCTGCAAAGGTCACTCCTTCTTTTCGGAGTCGTGTTCCTTTTTTTCCTCGATGAAGCCTTCGACGGCTTCGACGGCGGACTCGATTGCGCCGCCGACCATGAGTTCTTCGACCTCACTTGCGGTGTCGGCGCTCACAACCTCGGGCTTGCCCGCGAGCTTTTGCGCTTCCTCGATTGCGACAAGGCTCTCGTAGGACATGCCCGCCGCAATCGCTTCAAGGCGCATACGCTCCTCTTTTTCGCGCATCTTTCTCCTCTCGCGGAAGATCTGGATGATTGCAAACACCAGCGTGACGGCGATGCCCACGAAGAGGTATGCCGTGCCGATGCCCGCACCGATGCCCGCGAGAGCAAGCACGACGGAGAGGATGACGACGATGATGAGCGGGAATATCGCGAGCTTGGGGTTCTTGACGACATACTTGCCGCCGAGCGAGCCGAACAGCGCGTACACGACGCACCCGAACGCGGGAGTGAGGTACGGCGCGCTCTTGATCATTTCGTCGAGGTTGGGTATGACGGCGAGGAGAATGACGAGTATGCCTATGATGAGAATCGTGACAAGCGAGCTTGTGGCGATTGCGATCGTGGCGACGATTTCGTTCTCCTCCGTGCCCATCTTGGTGCCGGCAATCTCCTGCGCCTTGACGACGCAAGGGATTTTGAGGTTGGAGAGGTTGCCCGTCACGAACGAGAGGTACATACCGTTGATACCCACCATGGGCGAATAGACTATGGGCTCGGCGATTCCGGAGAGTGCCATGAGGATGAGCGGCGAGATGACCGCGCCCGTGGCAAAGACGCTCCAGTCGGGGCCTGTCCCGTAGTACAGCCCCATCCACGCGGGGATGGGGCATATATCTGTCTCTTATACACATCTGACGC
>USEV01000088.1 GCA_900553825.1 uncultured Eubacteriales bacterium | reverse complement strand
AAAGACCGAACAGCACCAGGTGACTCTGGAGCTCAAGACCATAGCGGATGTGGGGCTCGTGGGCTTCCCGAATGTGGGGAAATCAACGCTGCTTTCCGTGCTCACTTCCGCAAAGCCCAAGATTGCGAACTATCATTTCACCACCATAAACCCCAATCTCGGCGTCGTGCAGATGTTTGACGACTCTTTCGTCATTGCCGACATCCCCGGGCTCATCGAAGGCGCGGCAGAAGGCGCGGGACTGGGACATTATTTCCTGCGTCACATCGAGAGGGTGCGGCTCATCGTGCACATCGTGGACGCTTCGGGAAGCGAGGGAAGGGACCCCTACGACGATTACCTGAAAATCCGTGCGGAGCTTGCGGCATACAGCGAAAAGCTCGCCGCAACGCCCGAAATCGTCGTCGCCTCCAAGACGGACCTCTGCGAAAACCCCGAGGAGGCGGTGGAATATCTGCGCAAAAAGACGGGCAAAGAGGTCTACGCGGTGAGTTCGGTTGCGAGAATAGGGCTGGACGAGCTGCTCAAAGTCATCAAGCAGAAGGTCGAGGAGCTGCCTCCTCCTTCGCGCACGGTCATCGAGGAGGGCGCGACGCTCGAGGAAAAGGCGGACCAGAAGTTCACGGTCACGCGTTACCCGGACGGCACCTTCGAAGT
The DNA here is from genome assembly GCA_900553825.1 of uncultured Eubacteriales bacterium. Taxonomy (GTDB): domain Bacteria; phylum Bacillota; class Clostridia; order Christensenellales; family CAG-917; genus Limadaptatus. The sequence goes on along the minus strand of USEV01000088.1, from coordinate 3,679 downwards.
GGAGGGCGGGCTTGTGGACTTTTTGAGCCGCAATGTGACCATATCCTCGCGCGATTCGTTTGCCTATTTCCAGAAAGTGCTCAAGGAGCGCGGTGTCATAGACGAGCTCAAAAAGCAAGGCATGAAAGAGGGCGACACCGTCGTCATCGCCGACATCGAATTCGAGTGGGTCGACTGATTGCCGAAAGGTCGTCAAAGAGCATGGAAATGCGCGCGGAGCACCGCGCGCATTTTAATTCGAGCCCGAAAACCGCCGCATTTCGGGTTACGCCGCTTTTAGGCGGCTTCAAAATCGCCGCGAAAATCCTTTCAATCCTCTCGGCCGTCGTTTTTTCCGTCATTTGCGCTTCCGTCGGCGTTGTTTATGCGGTCTGATTTTGCACCGTCGGCGTTTTTTCTGTCGTCCGCGTTCGCGCCGCCGTAGCTTCTGTCTTTGCGTTTTTTCTCCGCTTCGTCTTTCCCGTCGGCTGTCGGGGGTGCGGCGTCAAGCGGTGCAAAGGCTTTTTCGCCGCCGAAAGAGCCCGTGCCCAGCGGCGTCAGGGTGCACAGCGCGAGGAGCAGCGCTACCGTGCCGAAAATCAAGTAATAGATTTTCAACGGAGTGAGAAACGCCATCGACATGAGAATGAACCCCGTGAAAAGATAGTTTTTGAGGTTGGAACGCGAAAAAAGCGACTCCCAGAATGCCGCAACGGTGAGTCTGCGGGGGGAGGATTTCAGCTCGGGCAGGACGCCCGCACGCGAGAGTCTGCGGTATGCCGTGCGGACTTTGACCGTGTTGAGGCGCACTGGGCGGTATTCGAGCAGACGGAACGCGCGCCTGTCCGCCTTTTCGGTGATGACAAAGACGCGCTTGCGACCGAGTTCCTCGGCTTTGGTGATGAGGTTGTTGAGGTCGTTTACGCCGAGTGCGCCGAGGCGCACGGCGGCAAAAATCACGCTGTCGGGGGTTAGGATGTAGTTGTCGCCGAAGGCGCAAACGCCGCTTTTGTCGGTGAGTTTCAGAAGCTCGACGAGATACGACGGCGGACGGATTGCGCATTCCAGCACGAAGCGCGGGAGCGAACAGGGGCGGTTTCTGCCGCGCTTTATGTAAACGGCGGTGAAGAGCGTGATGACCGTGACCGCCGACGCGACGAGAAAGACGAGCGCCCAGCTTGAAAACACCAGTGTGGACCACACCAGCGTCAGCATGAAAACTATGACGGCGAGCGCCGCGAAATCGATTATGCGCGCCATAAGACGATTGTTGCCGTGAAGACTGCGTTTTATGCTTGCGAGGGGCGTTTTGTCCTCGCGCGGAGCGAGCGGGGAATTTGCGAAAATAGCGGTTGCGTATTGAATTTTCGGTGCGAAATGGTATAATTGAAGCAAGGCGACACCGCCTTGAAGAAATGTTCTCGAGCCGCGCCCGAAAGGACGGCCGAAAAGGTGTATGTGCAGATGGAATCACAGACCCGAAGCGACGGTTTGACGGTGGTTTTCGGCGGGGCGTTCGACCCGCCGCACCTTGAGCACGCAAAGGCGTTGCGTTGCGCCGTCGGGACGCTGGGGGCGGAACGCGTCGTCGTGCTGCCGACCTCGCTCCCGCCGCACAAGGGGGACGGCTTTTTGTCGTTTGACGAGCGCGCGGAGCTTTGCCGAATCGCGTTTTCGGATGTCGGAGCAAAGGTGATTGTCGACGACGAAGAGAGAAGGCGCGGCAAGGACAATTACGCCTACATTCTTCTTGAAATCATGAAAGAGCGCTACGGCAACATCGTCTACCTCATAGGGGGCGACAGCCTGCGCGACCTGCACGCATGGAAACATCCGGAAAAAATCCTCGAGATATGTCCCGTCGCGGTTGCGCCGCGCGAAGGATGCGGCGACGCGGAGGAACAGGCGGCGCGCGCGAAGGAGCTCTACGGCGGCGAGATTTTCACGCTTCCTTTCATGGGCGACAATGTGTGCTCGGGCAGGGTCAAAGCCAAGCTCCTGCTCGGTGATGAGTGCCCCGAGCTTGACAGGAGAGTGGCGGAATTCATATCAAAAAGAGGGCTTTTTTCAAAATATACCGCCACGGTGGAAAAGCTCAGGGGCTTTGAAAGCGAGGAGCTTTTTCTGCACAGCAAACAGGTTGTCCTGCGTGCCGCGGACCTCAATTCCCGCCACAACCTCGGCGAGGATTTCGAAAAGGTGTTCGTTGCCGCGCTGTTGCACGACAACGCGAAAGAGCGCCCCTCACTCGACGGGCTGGAAGTTCCCGCGGACAGCGTGGGCACGCCGGTTCTGCACCAGTTTCTGGGCGCGGAAAAGGCGGCGCGCGACTTCGGCGTCGAGGACAGGGACATTTTGGAGGCAATCCGCGTGCACACGACGGCAAAAGCGGGCATGAGCGTGTTCGAGAAGTTGATTTACACGGCGGACAGCACTTCCTACGACAGGGAATACGACCCCATACCCGCGTTGCGCGAGATTGCGGACGAAGATTTCGAGCAGGGTTTTCTTGCCGTGCTCGCGTACACCTACCGAAAACTCGTGAAGAAGGGCGGAGCAATCTATCCGCTGACGGAAGAGGCGGTGAGGTACTACCTGCCGCAAGGCGCGGTTTGACCCGCGGGAACGCGGCATAATAAAGAGGGAAAAGAGCGCGAAAGCGCGAAGGAGAATAGATGAGTCCGGAAGAAATCAAAGATGCGGTATGTAAAGAGCTTGACGAGAGGAAGGCGGTGGACATCACGGTGCTGAATGTGGCGCACCTGACTGTCGTTGCCGACTATTTTGTCATTTGCACGGCGCGCAGCAACAAGCAGGTCAAAGCGCTTGCGGAATATCTCGAGGAAAAGCTCGGGGACGAGGGCGTGACGGTGCTCCGCACGGACGGCGTGCGGGAGGGCAAGTGGGCGGTGCTGGATTACGGCAGCGTCATAGTGCACATCTTCAACGACGACACCCGTATGTTCTACTGCTTGGAAAAGCTGTGGACGGACGGCGACAATGTGTCGTTCTACCCCGTCGAGGGCAAAAAGTAACCCGAAAACTTCATCCCCCCGCGGCTTTTCGGAGCGGCGGGGAATATGCCTTGAAAGAGAGCGCGCATGGCTCATGCGCGCTTAACTATTCTGAAAAACGCCAAAAAGTATAATACAATTCGGCGATTTTGAGAACACTTTGCCTGTTTTAAGTGAATGAGTCGGCGTAGAGGGCGTCCTTTTCCGCCTGCGTCATCGAGGGCTTGATCTTCCTGTAGACGCCGAGGTCGAAGGTGACGGTTGCGAAAATCCCTGTCGCTTTTTCGATGTCGGATTCGAGGCGGCTTTTAAGTTCGGCGCGTCGGCTCGAGAGATAGATCGGACCCGTGAGCACTGCGACGAGGACTCCGTCATCTGTCGCGATTGCACGCGCACCCGTCACCTCGGGCAGGGTGAGTGCCGCCGACGCTGCAGCTCCTTCGAGCTCCGCGGGGGAGCGTGGGGTCGTCTCGCTTTCCGCGAGCGAAGCCTCGCGCAATTCGGCGGGGAGCAAATCCGCATATTCCGCGGTTTCCGCCTCCGCAACGACTGCGGGCGGGGGATTGCAGGGGAGCTGTTCCATAACCCGAGTTTTCCCTCTTTTTTGCGTAGTATTCGCAATTTCAAAATGTTTGCCCAAAGCGTTGACAAATCCTGTCTCTTATACACATCTGACGCTGCCGACG
>USEV01000087.1 GCA_900553825.1 uncultured Eubacteriales bacterium | reverse complement strand
GCCCCCTTTCCGACACCCGCCCCACCTTGCTAGGCGACTCCCTCAAAGTCTTCTTTCCTGCTCCGTTTTCACCTCTCGCCCGGACTCCCCGCAAAGCGGAAAACGCCGCCCGCAAAAGCGCGGGCGGCGTATTGTTGCGTTGTCGGTTTTTGCGCAAAGCGGGAGTTAAGTGCGCCAATCTATCGGTTCAACGCCGTGTTCGGTCAAGAAGGCGTTTGTCTTGCTGAAGTGTCTGCAACCGAAAAATCCCGCGTACGCCGAGAGCGGCGAGGGGTGCGGGCACTCCAGCACCAGGTGTTGGGGAGAGGTGAGCAACGCCTTTTTCGCACGGGCGTTTCCGCCCCACAGCAAAAAGACCATGGGCTCCTTGCGCCCGTCCAGCCTGCGGATGATTTCGTCCGTCACCTGCTCCCAGCCCTTGTCTTTGTGAGAGTTAGGCTGCCCCGCCCGCACGGTGAGCACGGTGTTGAGGAGCAACACTCCCCTCTCCGCCCAGGGCACCAGACACGGCGAGGTGTTCTTTATGCCGAGGTCGTCCCCGATTTCCTTGAAGATGTTGACGAGCGACGGCGGCGCGGGTACGGGCGGGCGGACGGAAAAGCAGAGCCCGTGCGCCTGTCCCTCTCCGTGGTAGGGGTCCTGCCCGAGAATGACCGCTTTCACCGAGGAATACGGGGTGTAGCGGAGGGCGTTGAAGATGTCGTGCATATCCGGATAAACGGTGTATCTGCGATACTCCGCCTTCAGAAACTCGCGCAGCGCGGCGTAACTCTCGGAGGCGAAGACATCGGCGAGAATGTCGTCCCAGTCGTTTCCTATGTGTACCATGGCTTGATTATACCACATCGCGCGCGCGTTTCAACCCTCAAAAGGCGAAGGGGACGCGGCGGCGTTTTCGGAGGTATAAAAGACGGAGGGGTGAGCATACTACCTTCGAGGGCGTAAGCCCGAAATAACGGGGTGCGCCCCGAAAAAAGGAGTGAACATGGAAAACACCAAGTCCAGAGCAAACGGCAGACAGGCAGTCGGCAGCGAGAGCGAATCTCACGCGGACAGCAAGCAGGCAAAGGCGCGTGCCAACAAGGGCGCGGCGAGCTCCAAGAACTGCAAGAACTGCAAGTGAAAGAGCCATTGCAAAGAAAATTCCGTCATTGCGACGGAATTTTTTTTGCGCGTTGCGCCACCGAAAGGGGGAATTCCCCGTCAGCCGAGCGCCCTGAAAAACACTATCCTGTCGCCCGCGGAGAGCGGCACGGAGAGTGAAGGGTTCTGCTCGAGGATTTCCTCGGGGGTTGCGGTCAACGCCTTGCACACATCCCAGAGGGCGTCCCCCTCCGCCACGATGTAGAGCGACAGTGCGGATTCGTTTTTTTCCTTTTCCGCGCCCACTTCGACCGCGGAGATGTATTCCGCCTCGCCCACCTCGTAGAAGGTGATGAGTATGCCCGCTTCCGCGCTTATTTCCAGCTCTCCCCTGCGCGCCTTGGCGGTGATGTTCTGGAGGATGCAGTTTGCCCTGACTTCCGCCCCGAAATCGCCGTCCACTTCCACGGAATACGGCACTTCGGCGCGCACGGAGTTCAGCCCGTTTTCGTCGCGGTAGACGATGTCGGCGGCGAGCACTCCCTCGATGAGAGCCCCGCTGTCGGTGCGCTCCGCCTTTGCGACATAGCACCTTGCATAGGGCACCGCAACCACGCTTTCCGCGGGCGGACGGTCCTCGAGAGGCGCCGTACCCGAGATGTTTTCCTCGGCGTATTTCACCCCGCCGAAGAAGGTGAACTTCCTGCTTTCGCGGGTGAGCTCGACCTCGTTTGTCAGCATGAACATATCCGCGATGACATCGGCCTCGCGCACCCTGAACACATTGACTTTGAGCGCGACTTCCGCTTCCGTCCTTATGACATTTGCCCCGGGCACGCCCGCGAGCACGAGCCGCGTCGCCCTGACCGTCGCCTGCGCCGCGACCTTGTCGCCCTCGACGACGCCTTCCGCCGCAATCTCTTCGCTGAAAGGCACCGTGACCTCGCGCGAGTACATCTCGCCGTCCTCGGTGTAGCTCACCGTCGCGCGGAGTCTGCCCTCCACCGTGAGCACCCCGTCGCCCGCCTTTGCGTCCGTCACAATCGCCTGTGCGTCGAGGAGCAACACGCTGTCCACATCGCCCGCGTCCACCTCCTCGGTGAGGGAGACGGCAACCGCTTTTGACGCCACCAGCGAGGGCAGAAGCACGCTCTCCGTGGTCTTGTAACACTTTTCCGCGTCGACCAGACACTCCTCCTCCCCGCGGCGCACGGCACCCGCACGCACGGACACCACGGCGGAAAGGGTGACGCTTTCGCCCGTGGTGACATCCGCTTCGACCACGGCGACATCGGCGTTGACGGCGTCGCCCGCCGAAAATTCGCCGTCCACTTTCAGGTTGAAATCGGCATTGTAGTCCACTCCGCGCACCGCGCCGTCGCGGTTGAGATAGACAAGACGGAAGTTGACCCTGCCCGAAATATCGGCGTAACCCTCGTTTGATTCGGCGGCGACAACCTTGCCGTCCACGGCGAGGGAAAGCACGCGCGCGACATCGCCGACATCCAGTCCCGCGGGCGAAAATTCCACCACGCGTTCCACGGGCTGCGCATTGACGATAGTGCCGGTGTTGAATTTCTCGAATCTGAACATACGCTCCTCCAATTCTTCACCATCTTATGCCCCGTCCCCCGGCAATATGCAAACGCCGCGCAATTCCCGTTGCGGAGGCGGGCCCGCATCTGCCCGTCGCGGGGCGCGCGGGCGCGACGCGGGTATAACTTCGCTTCGCGGGGAAATAATCGTGTTATGAGAGAACCGGGAAAAGGAATCGCAGGCACAAAGGCGGGCGTGGAAAGGCTCATCGGAATGCCGCTCGTCATGAAGGTGAACGAGGGGCGGGGACGGACGGGAATGTTCCGCGGACAGGTGATTGCTGTGTTCCCCGCCGTCTTCACCGTGCGGACGGAGAGCGGAGAAATCCGCACTTTTTCCTATTCGGATGTGCACACGCGCGGGATAATGTTCCTGCGCGACTGCGATTCGTCGCTTTGACGCCCACCGCGACGACAAAAGGAAAACCGCCGCAAAGCGGCGGTTTATCTCGTGTTTTTTGACGATTAACTCACTTTTTGCGGATGGGCGACGCGGGTTCGTCCTGCGCGTCCGCCGTCGCGACTGCTTCCGCTTCCGCGGATTTTTTCTTCTTCACTACGCGCACGATGACCACCACCGCGCATATCACGCCCACGCCGAGCGCGGTCCAGAGAATTGCAAAGAGGGGGTGCGCCGCCCACGAGAGGTGCTCGACGACGAAAGTGCCGTTCACATAGGCGGACTGGCCGCTCTCCTCGGAGAACACTATTTGCGCGCGCACGGAATAGTCCTTGCCGGGCATACCCGACGGCGCGAACTCGAAAGTCCTGCCCGTGCCCGCGAGAGTGCCGTTGACATACCAGTTCACCGCGGCGATGTCCACATCCTCGATGCTGGTCACGGTGAGAGTTACGGATTTGCCCGCTCCGTACAGCTTGACCGAGCTTGCGATGTTGCCGCCCGTGCCGTGGATATAGGCGTCGCTTTCAAGATAGTCCGCCGTCACGATGTGCGCGGTCGAACCCATGTATTCCGCCCACGACACCGAGGTGCGGAATTCGTCCGTGAAAGTCTGCTCCCTGCCCGTCGAATCGGTCACGGTGACGCTCGCCCTGACGCCGAAAGCGCCCGCCTTGTCGAAGAGCACTCCCACGGTCGCGCCCGTGCCGAGCGGTTGGACGGAGCTCTCCTGTTCCTTGCCCTCCTTGTCCTTTTCGTAGGTGACGAGCGACCACTCCACCGTTGCCGCCAAGCTCGGGTCGGTGTCGCCCACGGGCGCGAGTTGAGCGGCAAATTCGATGTACGACCTGCCTGCGCCCGTTTCGCGCAGGGTGCGCACCGTCATCGCGTATTCCTCCGAGGTGTCGACGGACTTGCCCGCACGCGTTGCGGCAATGCCGAGCCCCGTCACATCGCTCCATGCGTTGTCGAGGTTGTCGTAGATGTCCTTGGACACCAGCTTGAGTATGTCGAGCGACTTGTACGCTTTACCGTCGGGAGCGGTGACCGTCTTTTCGCCCGCGTCGTCGAAGAGCGTGGTGAGAAGGCGGGTGATGACGGTGTCACGAGGCATTTCCTCGCCCGTGCTCACCTCCTTGACGGCGAGCGAAAGGCGCAGGAGCGCCGCCGCGAACGAAACTATGGGAGCGGACATACTGGTGCCCGAATCCAGCGTATAGTTGCCGTCGGAGGGCGAGACGAGTATGCCCTCGCCCGGGGCGAAGATGTCGTATGCCGAGC
>USEV01000086.1 GCA_900553825.1 uncultured Eubacteriales bacterium | reverse complement strand
AAATGGTTCCTGCCCTGCTCGAATGTCACGCCGAAAACCTGCTTGCGTTCGATGGGTGCGGGGACATAGGACGGGTCGATTTTCACGATGTTGTACGCGCCCTTGCGCTTTGCGGAAAGAATCTTCAACGCCTCGGGGGTGTAGGAGGGAGCGATTATGCCGTCCGAAACCTCGCGTGCGATTATGAAAGCGCAGGTCGCGTCGCATTCGTCGGAAAGCGCAATCCAGTCGCCGAAAGACGACATCCTGTCCGTGCCGCGCGCACGGGCGTACGCCGAGGCGACGGGGCTGTCGTCGAGCCCTTCTATGTCCTCCACGAAGCAAGCCCTTTTGAGCCTTTCGCCGAGAGGTCTGCCGAGCGCCGCCGATGTGGGGCTGACATGCTTGAAGGATGTCGCCGCGCACTCGCCCGTCGCGGCTTTGAGCTCCTTGACGAGCTGCCAGCTGTTGAAAGCGTCGAGGAAGTTGATGTAGCCGGGTCTGCCGCAGAGTATCTCCACGGGAAGCTCGCTTCCGTTCGCCATGAAAATTCTTGCGGGTTTCTGATTGGGGTTGCATCCGTATTTGAGTTCAAACTCTTTCATAATCTCGCCGCGCGACGCGCTCTCCTTAATTGCCGTGTTTGTTGAAAAGTCTGCTCTTCAGTCTGTAAGTCTTGAGGTCGATGTACCCGACATAAAGCGCAATCTTGTTGTCGGGGTTGAGGCTTTGCCACACGCTCTCCGAAAACGCGTCGATGTCGTCGGGGATGTGCACTCTTTCGGGCTCACCCGTGAATGTGGGAATTGGGTTGCCGTCCGAGTTGTAGGTGTGGATGAAGTGTCCGAGCCCGTCGAGCGGGGAATAGGCAAAGGTGTAACGGTTGCACGCACTGCCCTTTTCGTCCGCGCTCTTCAGGATGGAAAGCTTGTAGACGAACTCGCCGTCCAGGTCGATTATGCCGCTGATACGCGGGGTGAAGTTGGGGGCGTCGGGCTCGAAGCAACGCTTTTCGAGTGCCCTCTCGAATGTCTCGCCTGCGGCGAGCGCCTCCGCCACGGTGTCAGTCTGGTCGCCGTTTGTCACAATCCACCTGCTGCGCACGCGCTTCACCGGCGAATAGATGATGAGGGAGGGGTCGGAAACCTTGCTCTCGTCGTAGGGATAAATGACGAGCTCGTCCTCCTTTTCCCTGAAAATGCGGTTGCGGCTGTTCTCGCTCCTGCCCATGATGAAGTAGGCAAACACCGCGTTCTTGCCGTCCGCGCTCTTGCCGAGCACGATTCCGCGCCCGGGGTAACTGTTTGCGGAGAGAATTCCGCTCAAATCGTTCACATCGTAAATGCTCATACGCTCTCCTTGACGGCTCCCCCTCCTGCCGGTTTTATCTTCGGGCTGTGCCCTGTTTAATGCTTATTGTCTTTCGAGCAAGCGCCTTGCGACAAGCTCGACGGCTCGCGGCAGAAGCACCCACTCCGCCTCTTCCATGACGCGCCGTTGCAGCGTCTCGGGAGTGTCGCCTTCCTTCACCGCGACTTCCTTCTGAAAAATGATTTCCCCTCCGTCGGGGATTTCGTTGACGAAATGCACCGTCGCTCCCGTCACCTTTTCTCCCGCCGCAAGCACCGCTTCGTGCACCTTGAGCCCGTAGTAACCCTTGCCGCAGAACTTGGGTATGAGCGAGGGGTGAACATTCAGTATCCTGCCCTCGTAACGGGAGGTGAACCTCTCGGAAAGTATGCTCATGAACCCGGCAAGCACGATGATTTCCGCGCCCGCCTCGTCGATGTACGCCGAGATTCTGTCCTCGAACTCCTCCTGCGAAGCGCAGTCCTTCTTCTGCACCACGGCGGTGCGAACGCCCGCGCGCTTTGCGCGCTCCAGCGCATAGGCACCCTCTTTGCCGGAGATGACGATGCCGACCTCGGCGGAGGTTATCACCCCGCCGCGCTCGGCATCGAGGATTGCCTGCAAGTTTGTTCCGCCCCCGGAAACGAGGACCGCCACGCACACCTTTTTCACGGCTTCCTCACACGATGACGACGCCGTCTTCGGAGGGCACGATTTCGCCGATGACATAGGCGTCCTCACCCGCGTCCGCAAGCACTCTGAGGGCGCGCTCCGCATCCTCGGCGGCGACGACGATGCTCATGCCGACGCCCATGTTGAAGGTGTTGAACATATCTCTTTCCGGCACTCCGCCCTCCTTTGCGATGAGTCCGAACACGGGAGGAATGCGGAGCGAGGATTTTTGAATCTTCGCGCCCAGACCCTTGGGAATGCTGCGCGGAATATTCTCGTAAAAACCGCCGCCCGTGATGTGCGAAATCGCCTTGACGGTGACCGCTTCGGTGAGTGCAAGCACGGGTTTGACATAAATCTTCGTGGGGGTGAGCAAGGTTTCGCCCAGGCTCTTTCCGCCGAGCTCCTCGCGCGGCGAGGTCATGTCCGCGCCCTCAAACACCTTTCTGACAAGCGAGAAACCGTTGGAATGCACGCCGCTCGACGGCAACGCAATGACGGCATCACCCGCTTTGACGGATGAGTTGTCGAGCACTTTGGAGCGGTCCACGACGCCGACGGCGAACCCCGCCAGGTCGTATTCGTCCTCGGGGTAGAATCCTGGCATCTCCGCCGTTTCGCCGCCGATGAGCGCGGCACCCGCCTGGACGCAACCCTCCGCCACACCCGCGACGATGGATGCGATGCGCTCGGGGAAATTCTTGCCGCAGGCTATGTAATCGAGGAAAAACAGGGGCTTCGCGCCGCAACACACGACATCGTTGACGCACATTGCGACGCAGTCGATGCCGATTGTATCGTGCTTGTCGAGCATGAACGCGAATTTGAGCTTCGTGCCCACGCCGTCCGTGCCGCTAACGAGGACGGGACGGGTCATGCCTGTCAGGTCGAGCTCGAAAAGCCCGCCGAAACCGCCTATGTCGGACACCGCGCCCGAAGTCACGGTGCGCGCGATGTGCTTCTTCATGAGCTCCACCGCCCTGTAACCCGCGGTGATGTCGACGCCCGCCTGCTTGTAGCTTTCGCTGAAAGATTTTTCCATAATTCACCTGCCGCCGAGTCTGGCGTCCTTTTCGAGGATTGCAAGCCGTGCGCGGTCGCGGTCGTCCTGCAGCTTTGCGGCGAGCTCGCCGTCCTCCACGGCGAGAATCTGAATCGCGAGGAGCGCGGCGTTGCGCGCGCCATCTATTGCAACCGTCGCGACGGGAATCCCGGGAGGCATCTGAACGGTGGAAAGCAGTGCGTCCAGTCCGTCGAGCGCGGAGCTCTTGACGGGGATGCCGATGACGGGGAGAGTCGTGGACGCGGCAAGCGCTCCCGCAAGATGCGCCGCCTTGCCCGCCGCGGCTATTATGACGCCGAAACCCGCTTCGCGCGCGCCTTTTGCAAACGCCTTTGCCTCGTCGGGGGTGCGGTGAGCGGAATAGATGTGCGCCTCGCACTCCACGCCGTACGCCGCGAGTGTGGAAATTGCGCTCTCCACAACGGGCAAATCGCTGTCGCTTCCCATTATTACCGCAACTTTTTTCATTTTTCCTCCGTATGCGGCGCGTGCCGCAGAATCAAAAAAAGGCAGCTTGCTCACGCAAAACTGCCGTAATTTTTCGCCGTAAACACCCGCGACACCGCAGTCGCGAACGCGACTTTACCGAATCGGCGGGACGCCGTTATGCAAGACACATAACCCGAGCGATGCATATTGTTATGATACACCCTTCGGGGGCGCGTGTCAAAAAAAAGAGAGGGGTATTTTCAAAACTTTTGCACGCGGCGCACGCGTCCGCACTTTCAGAGTTTTCAACCCGACACACCACCGCCTGCGGATGTGCCGCCGCCCCTTATTCTCACGCCGCAGTACGGGCAATACACGGCGTGCTGATTTTCGAGCGCCGCTCCGCACTGCGGACAGAACTTGGGCGCGCGCTCCTCGGTGAGCATCGTCGCGATTGCGCTCTCGGGCATGGCGGTGGTGAGGAATTTGCGGTACTCCGCATCCGCCTCGTCCGGGGTCATCCCGAGGGATTTCTTTGCAACGCACTCCCCCACTATCTCGTGTTCGGGAAGCAGCCCGACCTCGACCATCTTCGTGATTGTGCGCTTGGTCTCCTCGATGAACACGGGTTGTTGCGCGGAAGCAAAGGAAGACATGGCTGCCTTTTCGGTGTTGCGCACTCTTTCCCAAAGTGCCGTCGCCCCCGCATAAAGCCCGCGCTTCCTGCCGATGATGACAAGCGACGCTCCCCCGAGCACAAAGGTGGCAAAGGGGATTGCGGTACACCACATCGGCACCGCGCCGCGCGTCGTGACGGCGGCCATGCCCACACCCGCAAAACCGATGAAGGACAGGACCTGTCTCTTATACACA
>USEV01000085.1 GCA_900553825.1 uncultured Eubacteriales bacterium | reverse complement strand
ATGAGCATACGCGCCGACAAGAGGCTTGCCGCAATCGGCGATTGCGTCGAGGGCAGGTGCGTTGCCGACATAGGTTGCGACCACGGCAAACTGGCGTGCGGGCTCGTCGCGGAGGGCAGGGCGGAGCGCGCCATTGCCACGGACATAAGCGCGGCGTGCCTGGTGAAAGCGCGTGAGCTCGCGTCGGCGACGGGAGTTGCCGACGGAGAGGCCGATTGTGTGGTGATTGCCGGCATGGGGGGCGACCTCATCGCAAACATAATGTTGTCGGCAGCCCGCGAAGGGAAAAAGTTCAGCCGCTTCGTGCTTTCGCCCAACACCCACGCGGAGCGTGTGAGAGAGGCGGTCTGCGCGGTGGGGCAGAGGATCGAAAAGGATTTCTGCGTGGAATGCGCGGGAAAGAGATATGCCGTCATAGCGACGGCGGCGGGAGAGGAAAGGCTTGACGGATTGCAGACGCTTTTCGGAAAGTTTTTCCGCACCGACGTGGAGTTTGCGCGCTACGCCGACAGGGAGCTTGCCTCTCTCGAAGCGGCACTCGTCGAAAACCCCGCGGCAACCGCGCTTGCGGAAAGGAAGCTTGCCCTCGAACGGGCGAGAAAGGAGTGTATGGCGTGAGTGACCGACCTCTGGTTCAGGACATAGCCGCCGCAATCGAGCGTTACGCGCCCCGCGACACTGCCGAGGAGTGGGACAATGTGGGGCTCATGCTCGGCGACGCAAAGAGGGAATGCACGGGCGTGGTGACCGCGCTCGACTGCACGCTTGCCGTGGCGCGACAGGCAAAGGAGGAGGGGTGCAACCTCATCGTGACGCACCACCCCTTCATATTCCGTCCGCTTGACAGGCTGACCGCCGACACCGCAAAGGGCAGGACGGTGGAATTTCTGTTTGCAAACGGCATATCGGTGTACTCGGCGCACACCAACCTCGACAAGGCGGAACGCGGGCTGAACAGCGTGCTTGCGGCAAAGTTCGGTGCGCGCGGCGAAGTCGTGCACCGCGGTTGCGGGTGCTTTGCCGAAGTGGACGGGCAGAGCGCGAAGGAGCTTGCCCGCAGGGTTGCGGATGTGCTCGGCGACCCCACGGTCAAGGTGTGCGCACCCGACGCGAGAGTCGGCAAAATCTATGTCGTGTCCGGCGCGGGCGGAGGCAGCGAGGAGCTCGCCGAAGCGATGCTCGACGCCGACGCGCTCGTCACGGGAGAGGTGCGTCACCATGTGTATCTGGACGCCTCCGAATCGGGTTTCCCCGTGGTGGAGTTCTCCCACTATTACAGCGAAAAAATATGTTGTGATGTGCTGAAAGGCATGATAAACTCCGCATTCGGCGGGTTGAAGGTGGTTTCGGCACGAAGCGAATGTCCCTATAAAACATTGGAGGAACTATGAAATTCGACACAATTCTGGAGTATCAGAAAATCGACGGCGAGCTCATCAAGCTCGAAGCCGAGTTTTCCAAGGGTAAGGAGCGCAGCGCGCTTGTCGCGGCGAAGGCGAAGCTGGAAGCCGCAACCGAAACCGTGGGCAAGCTCTCGCAGGAAGCCGCGGACCTTCTCGCCGGCTACAACAAGTTGTCCGCGCGCGCGGCGGAGCTCAAATCCAGGCTCGACGAATTCGACGGAATCCTGGACGGCGTCGCCGACGCAAACGAGGCGGATTACTACATCCGTCAGATCGAGTCCATCGAGGACGAGATCGCCTCTCTCGAAAAGGACGCCGCAAAGGACAGCGACCGCATCGACGCCGTCACTGCCGAGTACGAGCGCACCTGGAAGCAGGGCATAAAGGCGAGCGAGGCGTACAAAGTCGCGCTTGCGGCATATAATGCCGCGACGAGCGAAGTCAAACCCCGCGTCACGGAGCTGCAGAAAAAGCTCGCCGAGCTCCGCGGCAAAATCCCCGCCGAGTTCATGGAGGCGTATCTCTCCCTGCGCGCGGCGAAGAAGACGCCCGCCTTCGTGGTGTACGACCCCAAGTCCGGCACCTGCGGCAGATGCTTCATGGAAGTGGCGGGCGACACCAAGAGCAAGCTGAAAAACCCCGGCGACTACGCGGAATGCCCCAACTGCCGCCGTATCCTTTACATCCCCGAATGACGGGCACCGCCACGGGCGGAACGACACCAACAAAGGAGAGAAAATCATGACCTATTATAACGATAAGAATGTGTATTCCGTAAACGCGCTTCCCAAGCACGGCGCGGGTTATCCCCTGCGTGCCGACGGGAGTGCAAAGACGGTGTGTCTGAACGGGGAATGGAAGTTCAAGTACTTCCCCTCCGTGACTCTTCTGGACCGCGACCCCTCGTCGTGGGATTCCATCGAGGTGCCCTCCAACTGGCAGCTCAAGGGCTTCGGCAAGCCCATCTACACCAACATACGGTACCCCTATCCCATCTGCACGAACCCGCTCAAGCTCCCGCTCATCGACGACACGGACAACTCCTGCGGCGTGTACATGAGGGAGTTCGAGCTCGAAAAGACCGAGGACAGGGTGCACATCGAATTTGCCGCAAACAGCGGCGCGGAGGTGTATGTCAACGGCACTTTCGCGGGCTATTCCGAGTCCAGCTTCGACTATCAGGAATACGACATCACCGACCTCGTCAAAGAGGGCGTCAACGAGCTGAAAATCGTGGTGTACCGCTACACCGTGGGCAGCTATCTCGAGGACCAGGATATGTGGAGGCTTTCGGGCATATTCCGCGATGTCATGCTCATCTTCGTGCCTCCGGTCAGGATTGCGGACATCTACGCGCGCGCCTCTTTCTCGGAGGATTTCGGCACCGCGAAGTTCAAGGCGGGCATTCAGGTGGACGCCAGGCGCGCATCGCTCGTCAACGGCAAGGTGACGGTGTGCCTGAAGGACGCGGCGGGCAAATCCGTCGCGGAGGGAGTGATGCCCCTGAAGCCCGTGGACGAGAAGGGCAAGACCGTCGTCAAGTTCGAGCAGACGGTCGAAAAGCCCGAGCTCTGGAGCGCGGAGAACCCCTATCTCTACACGCTGTTCGTCGCGCTGTGCGACGAGGACGGCAAGGTGCTCGACCTCAGGAGCCTCAAATTCGGGTTCAGGAAAATCGAAATCCTGCCCAAGAGGGGAGAGCAGGACCCCTGCATACTCCTAAACGGCAAAAAGCTCAAAATCCGCGGCGTCAACCGTCACGAGTTCCACCCCGAGTACGGTCACGCCGTGCCCAAGGAAATCATCGAACAGGACCTCATACTCCTGCGTCGCAACAACATCGATTCCGTCCGCACCAGCCATTACCCCAATTCCCGCGCGTTCTACGACCTCTGCGACCGCTACGGCATCATGGTCATGTGCGAGAACAACCTCGAAACGCACGGACTTGCGCTACATATTCCCCGCAGCAAGAGTATCTGGGTCAAGCGCGTGTGCAGGCGAATGGACAACATGGTGAGGACCTACCGCAACCACGCCTGCATACTGTTCTGGTCACTGGGCAACGAATCGGGCGGCGGCGGGAAAGCCTTCCGCGATATGCGCGATGTCGCAAAGGCGCTCGACCCCACCCGTCCCGTGCACTACGAGTGCGACGCGTGGCTCACCGTCAGCGACATCATGAGCGAGATGTACACCCCGCAGGAAAAGATGGCGGAGATAGGCAAAAACCGTCCTCACAAACACAGTCAGGCGCTCTGGGCGCCCTTCGGACATCTGCTTTTGCCCTATATGTACCGCGACAAGCCCTTCATTCAGTGCGAGTACGCGCACGCCATGGGCAACAGCCTCGGCAACTTTGCCGACTACTGGCGTGAGTTCAAGAAGTACGACAGACTGTGCGGCGGCTACATCTGGGACTTTGCCGACCAGTCGATAAAGCGCGTCCAGCCCGACGGGACGGTGGAGTGGACATACGGCGGCGACTGGGGCGACGAGCCCAACGACGGCATCTTCGCCTTCAACGGCATAGTGCGTGCCGACCGTTCGCCCAACCCCGCGCTCTACGAGGTGAAGAAGGTGTATCAGCAGATACAGTTCGCCCTCGAAAACGGCGCGCTCGCCGTCACGAACGAGTTTCTCTTCACGGACATCTCGCGCTACGCGCTCAAACTCGAGCTCATGGTGCAGGGTCTGCCTGTGGAAACGGCGGTGAGCGAGATGCCTTCCGTCGCACCCGGCGGTAAGGGATACGCGGAGATTCCGTTCGCGCTTCCCTCGGATTGCAGCGAGTGCGTGCTCAATGTCTACGCCGTCCAGAAGGAGGCGGAGCGCGGCATACCCAAGGGTGCGGTGATAGCGGAGGAACAGCTCGTCCTCGGCGGCTTCGCGAACCCGGAGGTCAAGCCCGCCGACGGCAAACCCGTCAGCCGCGAGGGAGAGGACCTGTCTCTTATACACATCTCCGAGCCCACGAGACGTAGAGGA
>USEV01000084.1 GCA_900553825.1 uncultured Eubacteriales bacterium | reverse complement strand
CATCCACTGCACGCGCCTGGCGGGCAACAAGGCCGACCAGTGGTGGCTGCGACAGATGCCCGAGGTGCTGAACCTTCCCTTCAAGGACGACGTTCGCCGTCCCGATCGTGACAACGCCATCGACGTGTACCTGTCCGACGACGAGTGCGACGACGTGCTGCGCGACGGCGAGTGGCAGCGCGTATTCACCGAGCAGCCCAAGGCGCTCACCCGCGAGCAGAAGAAAGACTGGATCGCGAAGATGAGCGGCGTGACCGTGGGCTCCGACGCCTTCTTCCCATTCGACGACAATGTCGTGCGCGCGTCGAAGAGCGGCGTGAGCTACATCGCCGAACCCGGCGGCTCGGTGCGTGACGACATCGTCATCGACACCTGCAACAAGCTGGGCATCGCAATGGCGTTCACGGGAATGCGACTTTTCCATCATTGAGCCGAGGTTGATATGAAAATTCTTGTCGTAGGCGGCGGCGGACGCGAACACGCAATCGTAAAAGCGCTTGCCAAAAACAAAAAGGTCAAAGAAATTTACGCGCTCCCCGGCAACGGCGGTATGTACGGCGCGGCGACTCTCGTGCCAATTGGCGCAAAGGATGTGCCCGAAATCATGTCCTTTGCCGTCGAGAAGAAAATCGACTACGCCGTGGTCGCTCCCGACGACCCGTTGGTGCTCGGAGCGGTGGACGCCCTGGAAAGCGTGGGCATCCCGTGTTTCGGACCCCGCAAGAACGCGGCGATAATCGAGGGCAGCAAGGCGTTTGCCAAGGACCTCATGAAAAAGTACGGCATACCCACCGCGGCATACGAGGTGTTCGTCGACGCCAGGAAGGCGGTCGATTATGTCCGTTCGCTTCCCGAGGGCAAAATCGTGGTCAAGGCGGACGGGCTCGCGCTCGGCAAGGGCGTCATCATCGCCGAGGACCGCGACGAAGCCGTCGCGGCGGTCGAATCCATGATGAAGGACAAAATCTTCGGCGCGAGCGGCTCCAGGGTGGTTATAGAGGAGTTCCTCACGGGTCCCGAGGTCAGCGTGCTCTGCTTCACGGACGGCGAGACGGTCGTCCCCATGGTTTCGAGCATGGACCACAAGCGCGCAAAGGACGGCGACAAGGGTCTGAACACGGGCGGCATGGGCGTCATCGCCCCCAATCCCTATTACACCGCCGACATCGCGGACGAGTGCATGGAAAAGATTTTCCTCCCCACAATCCGCGCGATGAAAAAGGAAGGGCGCACCTTCAAGGGCTGCCTGTACTTCGGGCTCATGCTCACTCCGGCGGGTCCCAGGGTCATTGAATACAACTGCCGTTTCGGCGACCCCGAAACGCAGGCGGTGCTCCCGCTCCTCGAGAGCGATTTGCTCGAGGTCATGACGGCGTGCACCAACGGCACCTTGAAGGACACCGAAGTCCGTTTCGCGGACAAGTGCTCGTGCTGCGTCGTCGCGGCGTCGGACGGTTACCCCGGGCATTACGACACGGGTTTCGAGCTCACCGTCGACCCCGACATCGACGCCGAGGTCTACATCGCGGGCGCGAAGTTCACGGGAGGCAGGCTGTTCACGGCAGGCGGGCGCGTCCTCGGCGTCACCGCCGTCGCACCCACTCTCCGCGAGGCGGTGGACAAGGCGTACCGCGAGATGGAAAAGGTGCACTTCGGCAACAAGTACTTCCGTCACGACATAGGCGCAAGGGCGCTCGAGGCTGACGGCAGACAGGGATAAAGCGTTATGGTAAAGAGAGTTTTTGTCGAGAAGAAACAGGAGCTTGCGGCGGAGGCACGCGCGCTTTTGAACGAGGCGCGCGGTATGCTCGGCATTTCGGGGCTGACCCGTGTGCGCGTCGTCAACCGCTACGACACCGAAGGCGTGGGCGACGAGCTTTTTGCCTACGCGAAGCGCAACATCTTTTCCGAGCCACAGCTTGACGATGTCTGCGACGAGCCGGATTTCGACGGCGCGGCGGCTGTTTTCGGCGTCGAGCCTCTGCCCGGACAGTTCGACCAGAGGGCGGATTCCGCGGCGCAGTGCATACAGCTCGTGTCGCAGGGCGAAAAGCCCGTCGTGCGCACGGCGAAGTTCTACGCACTTTACGGCGATTTGTCCGCCGACGAAGCGGAAAAAATCAAACGCTTCGTCATCAACCCCGTCGAGAGCAGGGAGGCGGACTTCGCGTTGCCCGAAACCCTGCGCGAGGCATACGCCGTCCCCGAGGGGGTGGAAACCCTCGTCGGCTTCACGGCGACCGACGACGACAAGCTTGACGATTTCAGAAAGAAGTTCGGCCTTGCCATGGACGCGGACGATGTCCGTTTCTGCCGCGACTATTTCAGGAGCGAGCACCGCGACCCGACTCTCACCGAAATCAGAATGATCGACACCTACTGGTCCGACCACTGCCGTCACACGACCTTCCTCACCACCATCGATTCGGTGAGCTTCGAGGAAGAGGTGTACGAGAAGGCGTGGCAGGATTATCTCGCCGCAAGGAAAGCACTCGGCAGGGAGAACAAGCCCGTCAACCTCATGGACATGGCGACCATAGCGGCGAAGCTCCTGAAAAAGGAGGGCAGGCTGACCGACCTGGACGAATCCGAGGAGATCAACGCCTGCACGGTGAAAATCAAGGTCACGGTCGACGGCAGGGAAGAGGACTGGCTGTTGCTTTTCAAGAACGAGACGCACAATCATCCCACCGAAATCGAGCCTTTCGGCGGCGCGGCGACCTGCATCGGCGGCGCGATACGCGACCCTCTCTCGGGGCGCGCCTATGTGTACTCCGCGATGCGCGTCACGGGTGCCGGAAACCCGCTTGTGCCCATTGAGGACACCTTGCCCGGGAAACTTCCGCAAAAGAAAATCGTCACCACAGCCGCCGCGGGTTACAGCTCCTACGGCAACCAGATAGGGCTTGCGACAGGCATCGTGGACGAGATTTATCACGAGGGCTATGTCGCAAAACGCCTTGAAATAGGTGCGGTGACGGGTGCCGTCCCCGCGAGGAATGTGGTGCGCGAAACGCCTCTCCCCGGCGATGTGGTCATTCTGCTCGGCGGGCGCACGGGACGCGACGGTTGCGGCGGAGCGACGGGGTCGTCGAAGGCTCACAGTTCACAGTCGCTTTCCACCTGCGGGGCGGAGGTGCAGAAGGGCAACGCCCCGGAGGAGCGCAAGCTCCAGCGTCTTTTCCGCAATCCCGAGGCGGCAAGGCTCATCAAGCGTTGCAACGACTTCGGCGCGGGCGGCGTGTCCGTGGCAATCGGCGAGCTCGCCGACGGGCTTTTCATCGACCTCAACGCCGTGCCCAAGAAGTACGAAGGACTTGACGGCACCGAGCTTGCGATAAGCGAATCGCAGGAGCGCATGGCGGTTGTCGTCGAGCGCAAGGACGCCGACACCTTCCGCGAGCTTGCGCGGCGGGAAAACCTCGAGGCGACCGTCGTCGCCGAGGTCAAAGCGGAGCCGCGCCTCAAAATGCAGTGGAACGGCAAAGTCATCGTCGATTTGTCCAGGGAGTTTTTGAACTCCAACGGCGCGGAGAAGCACGCCGAGGCGCATCTCGTCAAGGCGGGCAGCCTCGAAAAGCCCGTTCCCGTTTCATTTGCAAAGGGCATGAAAGCGCTTGCCGACGACCTCAATGTCTGCTCCAAGCGCGGGCTTTCGGAGAGGTTCGACAGCACCATAGGTGCGGGCACCGTGCTCATGCCTTTCGGCGGCAAAAGACAGCTCACCCCCATACAGGCAATGGTGAACAAGGTTTCCGTGGAGAACGGCGAAACGGACACCTGTTCCCTCATGGCGTGGGGCTTCAACCCTTATATCAGCGAAAAGAGTCCCTTCCACGGCGCGTATCTCGCCGTCACGGAAAGCCTTGCTAAGCTCGCCGCCACGGGCGCGGACTTCAACGGGTGCTACCTCACTTTCCAGGAGTATTTCGAAAAGCCCATGCAAAAGCCCGAGCGCTGGGGCAAACCTCTTGCCGCGCTCCTGGGTGCGTTCCGCGCACAGCGCGACTTCGGCATAGGGGCAATCGGCGGCAAGGACAGCATGAGCGGCACCTTCGAGCATATCGATGTCCCGCCCACGCTGGTGTCGTTTGCGGTCACCACGGCAAAGACGGGCGAGATAGTCTCCGACGACTTCAAGCGTGCGGGGAGCGAGGTGCGCGTGCTCGATTGCGAATACGGCAAGGACGGGCTTCCCGTTGCGGACAGCTTCCTCAAAAACGCCGCGACTCTCAACCGACTCATGCGCGAGGGCAAAATCCTTTCGGCATACACCCCGACTTACGGCGGCGGATTCTTCAACGGCACGCCGATTACGTATCCGCTCAACGGTACGATGGCGTATATACCTTATTATAAGGTGTACGACCCCAACCTGAAACCGCAGAACACGAAATCTGTCTCTTATACACATCTC
>USEV01000083.1 GCA_900553825.1 uncultured Eubacteriales bacterium | reverse complement strand
GTTTGGGCAGATTCTTGCAGATGTGGGCGATTTCGTCCATCATGTACTGCGCGCTGTCCGCTTTGCCGTCGATAAGTTTTTTCAGATCAGCCATGAGTGCTCCTCCGTTATTAAAGTAGTTAAATTGTAACACATCGGCTCGTGTCGTTCAACACTTTTTAATGTTTTTTCAATACTGAAATCGAAAAAACCGCACACCCGTGTTGTATAAGGCACTGCAGGACGGTTTTAAGCGGCGCCGCGCGGCGACGGAAACAGGACAATCCGCCGCGTTGAAATGCGGGAAACGGAGAAAAGCCGCCCGCCCCGTTTTGCTCCGCCGTAGCGCGCCCGCGCGCTCGACACACCGCCCGCGCGCTCGGCATATCACCCGCATACCCGCACGCCCTTTCGCGCACAAAATCCTCGCACAAAATTCGCACAAAAAACCCGCACCGTTTGCGGTGCGGGCATCGATGCGGAACGAGGCTGTCACGCGGAGCGCGCAAGCACGCCCGCCGACGCCTGCGGAGCGGTCACAACAGCGTGGAGCGCATGATGAATTCCGCCGTTGCCTTGTTGGTGGCGATGGGGATGTCGTAGACCACGGCAATGCGCATGAGCGCCTTGATGTCGGGGTCGTGCGGTTGAGCCTGCAAGGGGTCCCAGAAAAAGACCACGAGGTCGATGTCCCCCTCCGCGATTTTTGCGCCTATCTGCTGGTCACCGCCAAGAGGACCGGAGAGATAGCGCGTGATGTCGAGCCCGGTGGCTTCGGCGACGAGCTTGGAGGTCGTCCCCGTGCCGCACAGAGTGAAATTTTCGAGCACGGAGCGGTTCTTCATTGCCCAGCTGACCATCTCAGCCTTTTTGTTGTCGTGCGCAATCAGCGCGATTGTCTTCACCTTTTTCATAAAATATCCTTTTTCGTAATGTAAGCACATTATAGCACATCGGCGGGCACATTTCAACAGGTGTCGCACAATTCGCGGCGCAATATGAATCCTTGACAATAGTGTGACAATAAGTTGACATTTGAGGCGTAATGTCGCAAAATAGATGTACAGTTTTTTTCGGGGGAGGAACCATGAAGGACACCAAAAAAGAGGAATTGACGGCTGAAATGCAGCCCGAACAGACAGCGGCGGAAGAAAAGGCGAACGACACCTGCTCTTCCACTTCTTTTGTTGAAGGAGCCGACGGCGCGGTCGCAGCCGACACGGCGGCGGCGGACGAGGCGCTTGCCGACGCACCCGTCGAAGACGCACCCGCGGAAGACGGGGAAAAGACGGGCAAGCTCGACAAGGTCAAAGGCTTCATGCAACGCCACGGCAACATCTGGCAGATCATCAAATTCACGCTCATCAGCTGCATCGCGTTCCTTGCGGAGTTCGCCTCCATGTACGCCCTGCAATACGGCCTCGAAGGTGTGTGCGGCGACCAGGAATTCAAGTGGTTCCTGTTCCACTACGCCCCGGGTCGCAAAGGTGCATTCGGTCTTGCCGGCTTCATCGCAATGCTGGGCAGCAAGTGCATAGCGGAGATAATCTCCTTCACCATCAACCGCAAAAAGACCTTCAACGCAAACAACAATGTCGCGTTCAGCGCGATAATGTATGTCATCACCGTCATCGCGGTCATACTGCTCTCCACATGGCTTGCAGGCGCCCTCGGCGATGTCATGGGTCCCGCAATCGGCGCGGATTGGGGCAACACCATTTCCAAGCTGCTCGGCTCGCTGCTCAGCTGGGTGATAATGTTCCTCATGGACAAGTTCGTCATCATGCGCCGCGTGGACAAGGGCGAGAAAGAGGTGGAAACCGAGACCGCGGAAGCAATCGCCGCAGACACCCAGAACGGCGAAGCGGTCATGAAGGACTCCGACGAGGAGATGTAAGATTCACCCGCCGCGTCCGGTACGACTCAAACCGCGTTCGGTGCAACTCAAAACAAAATCAAAACGAAAGCCGCCCGACACCGGGCGGCTTTTTCGTGCACTTTCGCCGTGCGCCTGCTCTTCCGACTCCCGCGCTTTGCGCTCCTTTCGGCGTGCGCTCCGCGACAAAGTCTTTTTGCGGATTGTGCCCCCGCGCTTTCAGCCCGCGCTCCGAGGAACGGGGCTTCGCCTTCCGTCGGAGCAAGGCGCGCAAAATCACAAATCCATGAGGTTAAGCCCCGTTTCGGGATCGTAAAAACGCCCGATTTTGCCGAATGCGGTGTGCAGGACGAGCTCGCAGGTTGCGCTGACGACGGCGCGTTTCAGGTGTCCGCCGACGACGCTGCCGTCCGCCCTGCCCGCCGAGATGTGCAGGTGCAGATAGGGCTTCCCGTCCTTTTCCGTCACCGTGCCGAGCAGGCTCACGATTTCCATGGGCTCGGCAAAGGTATTGTCGAAATACCTCTTCGCGCGGACATCGTAGACGGAAACGGCAAGTTCCCCGACCGCGCCGATGCCGCTGATTTCGGCAAGGGTGACCCCTTCGCGTTCGGCAAGCTCAGCGAGTGCGGCGAGGATTTCCTCACCCACTTCGAGGCGCGCGATGATGCTTTCGCCGAATCTGTTGTATTTCATCTTTCACCTCCGCAGCAAGCCGCGCGGCTCACTTCGCGTTCTCGATGAAAGCGACGACATCCGCCACCGTCTTGATGTCGGCGACGCTGCCCTCGTCGATGACGACGCCGAACTCCTCTTCGACGCTCATGAGCAGGTCCACGATGTCGAAGCTGTCGAGTTTGAGGTCCTTGACGATGTTGCTTTCGGGTTTGACTATGTCGGCGTCGATGCCGATGTCGTTGACTGCAATGGCTTTCAGCCTCTCGAAAATATTGTTGTCCATAATGTCGCTCCTTCTATTCGTCGGGGGAAACCGCCCGCTACTTCCTGCCTTTGTCGTCCACGCCGCTGCCCTCGACATCGTCGAGGTTGATGAGGTAGGCGGTGACGCTCTGTGGTTCGGCGCACACACACGCCTCGAAGCCCTCGAAGGGCTCGAAGTGCTCGAAATGCGCGTCGTCGGGGATGGGCATCCTGAAGTCCTTGAGCCCGACGCCCGTGAACTTGAGCCAGCTCTCGCGCTCCGTCCACTTCCTGAAAAAGTCGCGCTCGTTGTCGGCGTCCACGAAGTCGAACTTCTCGACATTGACGGGACGGATCTTTTCGATGTCCACGCCTATCTCGCTGTGTGAAATGCCGAGCATAAGCACGCCGTGGGAATGCGACAGCGAAAAGTGCGCGTCACCCTTCGAAAAGCGCGGCTTCTCGCCGTACTCACGCACGATTTCGACATCGCGCGGATAGTTCTTGCCGCTCCCTTCCGAGAGGCTGACGAAGTGTTGATAGCAGTGCTTCACGAACACATCGCTGGGGCACTTGCCTTCTGCGAAAAACAGTATCACGCCTTTCCTCCTCCGAGTCGTCCGTAGGTGTTGTTGATGTCCAGGAAAAAGTCGCGGTCGACCGTGAGCATGAGCTCGTACGGCAGACGGTATTCCCAGTTGCCCTCCGGGACTCCGGGTGTATTCATTCTGGTATCCGCGCCGTACCCCAGCATATCCTGCACGGGGAACACCGCGAGCACCGCCGACGAAGCGGCGATGGTTCTCAAAATGGCTTTCGTCGACGCGCACGACGGACCGCCGCTGCCCCAGCCCGCGCCCGTGAAGCCGCAGTACTTGAGGGCGAAATCCCTTGCGGCGGGGTTGAGCTCGTAAAGCCAGCCGAGCAGAGTGTTGTTGTCGTGCGTGCCGGAGTACGCCACATTGTTCTTGTCGTAAAAGTACGGCAGGTGCACGCTCTGCGTGCCGTCGAAGGCGAACTGGAACACCCTCATGGTGGGGATTCCGCTCCCGTCGATGAACTCCCTGCACGCGGGGTCGATGAGCCCGAGGTCCTCCGCGATGAAGAGCGCGTCGGGATTGTCCGCGCGGATGAGGTCGATGAGCTCCTGCCCGGGGCCGTACTCCCAATGCCCGTTGACGGCGGTGTCCTTGTCCTCCGCGGGTATGGAAAAGAAGTTGTAGAACGCGCGGAAGTGGTCAAGCCTCAGGGCGTCGTACATATCCAGGCAATGGGCGATGCGCTTCCTCCACCACTTGTAACCGTTCTTTTTCATCGCGGCGAAGTCGTAGAGGCAGTTGCCCCATATCTGTCCGCTCGCGGCGAACGCGTCCGGGGGAACGCCTGCAACGGCGGAGGGACGGCGGTCCTTGCCGAGCACGAACTCGCCCGCGTTCGTCCACACATCCACGCTCTCGGTCGCCACATAGAAAGGCAGGTCGCCTATTATGCGCACTCCCCTGTCGTTCACCCTCTTCTTGAGGGCGTGCCACTGCTTGAAGAACTCGTACTGTTCGAAGATGTAATACGCCACTTCGTCGGCGTACTTTTCCTTCGCCTCGCTCAGCGCCTCCGGGCGTCTTTCGGCAAGCGGCTTTTCCCAGTTGTACCACTCGCCGCCGAAGTGCGACGACAGCGCCATGAAC
>USEV01000082.1 GCA_900553825.1 uncultured Eubacteriales bacterium | reverse complement strand
CGGCAGCGTCAGATGTGTATAAGAGACAGCAAGCACATCCAGGGTTTCGAGAGTGCGTCTTTCGCCGTCGGCGACTCTGCCGCCTTTGAGCAACAAAACAGACATATTTCTCCTTTTAAGCGCAAACCGCCCAAGGGCGGTTGCAGGTGTCGTTACCGTTGAGACGGTTTATTTGAGGTTTTCCTCGATGAGTGCGTCGAGGTGACTGCCGAGCGCGGGGTCGTCGAGCACGGTCGGGTTGTCGAGCAGCCACATGAGCAGGTTGACAAGCGCGCCCGCATAGCACACCGCGGTCATCTGGGACGGCACGGCGGAGGGGTGAGTGTTCTTGAACTTGCCGAGCTGATAGCGTATGGACTGCGTGAGCGACTCGGTGAGCGTGGCTATGACGCGCTCGTTGCGGTTGTTTTCGACTATCCTCGCGACATGGTTGTGCTTGTCGGAAAGATATTCCACCGCCATGAACACCAGCTTGCGCATGAGCTCCTTGGGGGAAGCCGCGGGCACCTCCTTGGTGAAGCTGGAGTACACCGCGTCCTTTATCTCCTCGAGCGCGAACGAGAGCAGGTGGTATTTGTCCTCGAAATGCGCGTAGAATGTGGCGCGGTTGACCATTGCCCTCGAACAAAGCTGAATGACGCTTATGCGCTCGATGGAGCTCTCTTCCATCATGTCGAGGAGCGTGGAGCTCAAAAGCTTGCGCGTCCTGACTATGCGTAAATCTTCCTTGTATTCCATATTCACACTCCCGAGCGTTTAATACTGTTACATTATCTCACAGAAAAAACAAACTGTCAATATAACAAACACAAGTTCAGTTAAAATTCATCGAGTAGGGATTTGTGCCCGATTTTGCGCATTCGGGGGAGTGAGAGTTGGTGAATCGACGCTTAAAGTTGGATTTTCTGTTGATAAATGCGCGCACGCGTGCTATATTATTTCTGTCGGGCGAGCATACCGCCCGAGTGCCGTCGCTCGCGGCGGCGGATTGATGTGCGCGCAACCGCGCGCCCGAGGAGAGTTATGAAGAAGCTTTTTTGCATATTGCTCACCGTCGCACTCGTGGCAGCCTTCGCATTCATGCTGGTCGCCTGCGACAATAACAAGACGGAAACTTTCACCATGACGGAAAACGACCTGGTCACCCTCCGCGACGCGCTCAGCGCGACTTCCAACGAGGCGTATTTCACCAACAACACCAGGATCGAAAACGCGATCACCGCCACGGACTGCGTCACCGTCTGCGCCCCCTCTGCCGCATCCTCGTCGGGGGATGACACCGTGTCCGTCACCACGACCGTCACTTCCAAAGCCGACGGCAGCGTCACCGTCGAATACAAGGTGCGCGGCATGGCGGGAACCTCTCTCGTCTACAACTACGCCTTCTACGAGGACGACACCCGCACGGAAATCTCCACTCAGTTCAACACTTCCATCGCCCCCGTCCCCGCGAAGAGCACCGTGCTCGGCTCGGCTTACACCTCCGCACGCGACAAGCTCCAGAATGTCATCAAGTCCGGCTCCTACTACGACATAAATTTCGGCGAGTGCACCCGCAAAGGCGACACCACCACCTACAACCTGGACTATGACGACGAGAGCACGAGCGGCACCATCACCGTGGTCGTGACGGGCGGCAAAATCGTGAAGATTGTCGTTGCGGACGACAGCGGCGAAACGACGACCACCAACTACACCTTCGGTGCGGAAGCGGCGAATGCCCACACTGCCGACGAATGGCAGACGCTCCACCCCGAGCAGCTGTAATACCCCACGCCGACGGGCGTGGCGGAACGGTCCGCCCGTAAAACAACAGGACGGCAATAAAACGACAAAAAGAAACCGCAGTCACCGACTGCGGTTTTTCATACGGTTTTTCGTACGGCTTTTCGTGCGGTTTTTGAATGCGGGCACACTGCTCTCCCGCGACGCGCGAAACCCCCTTCCCTCACTGTTTTTCGGGCACGAAGAGGTAACGCGCGAGGTCCACCGTGTTGTCGGGGCGCACTTCCACGCCCTCTCGGCGGAGCAGGTCCGCCTGCACCTCGATACCCCCGAAAGCGAACGCGGGGGCAAGCCCGCCGAAGCGGTTGACTATTCTGTGACAGGGAATAATCCCCGGCATGGGGTTGAAATGAAGCGCGTACCCCACGGCGCGCGACGCCCTGGGCGAGCCGCACATCGCGGCAATCTGTCCGTATGTCGCAACCTTACCGGCGGGGACACGCCTGACCTGTTCGTAAACCTTGTCGTAAAAGCTCATACCTTATCTTGTGCAGAAGCTTGCGGTTTAACCGCGGGAACCCGCCTTGATTCCGAGCAGTTTTTCCGCCGTGCGGTGGAAGATGTTTTCCAGCTCCTCCTCGTCGAAATCGTAGCCGCGGAGTCTTTCCGCCTCCTCGGCGGCGGCGCTCCACGGGGAATCGGAGGCAAAGAGGATTTTGTCCGAGCCGTGTTTTTTGACTATGAACTCGAAGAGGTCGCGCGGGCAATACTTGGACGCCATCGAGGTGTCCATCCACACATCCTTGCCCGCGAGCACATCAGCGGCTTCAACCCACTGCTCCTGCCCGCCGAGGTGCGCGACGACCATCTTTCCGCCCTTGAAGCGGTCGGCAAGTGCGGCGAACTTCCTGGGATTGCTCCTGTACGGAGGAATGCCGAAGGGGTCGTAACCCGCGTGCCAGAGAACAATCAGCCCTTTGGAAAAGGCGTATTCGTAGAACGGGAACAGTGCCTCGTCGTCAACATCGAAGTGCTGGTATTCGGGATGGAGTTTTATGCCCTTGAGCCCGAGGGCGCAGATGGAATCCACATCCTCTTTCCAGGTGCCGGCGAGCGGATAGAGGCTGCCGAAGGCGACGAGCCTGTCGCCGTTGACGGAAGCCGCCCAGTTGTTTATGGTGGCGGTCTGGTGGGGCTTGGTGACGATGGGCAGGACGACGGAGATGTCGATGCCGTGTGCGTCCATATAGGCGAGCAAACCCCTCTCGGTCATGTCCGTGCAGTGGGAATAGGCGTGATGCGAGTTTTCGATGAGCGCTGCCTGCGCCTTGGGGGCGAGGGCGTCGGTGAAGATGTGAGCGTGAAAGTCGATTATCATATTTCCTCTTTTGTCGCGGGAGTTGCCTGCGGCTGAATAAGGTCCTTGACGGACTTGTAATCGTAGTTGCGTTTGAGTGCGCGGTAGAAGGTGGGCAAGGAAGAGAACCCGCACGAGAACGCCGCGTCGGAGACGGTGCACCCGGTGCGCCGCAGCATATCCAGCGCGCGCATGAGGCGCACGGAGGACACATAGTCGGTGATGGAGGTGCCGAGCGCCGCGTTGAACATACGGGAGAAATAGTACTTGCTGTATCCGAAATGCTCCGCCATGCCCTCGAGGGTGATGTCCTCGGCGTAATTCTCGTTTATGTAGGCAAGCAACGCTTCCACGAACGACTGCCTGGCGCGTGTGCCCGCCTGCGTGCCCAGCTTGTGCATGATGAGCCCGAGCAGCATATCGCAATGCCCCTGCGCCAGCAACCCGTTCGGTGTGCCGTCCAGGAGGGCGCGAAAGTGCGGGAGAAGGAGATTTTTGCAAAACTCCGCGTCGTCGACGACGCAGCCCGCGGGCATGACGCTGCCGAACTCGTCGTAGTAGTCCTTCAGCATACCGTTCGGAAAGACGACCACAATCTGTCTGCCGCCCTCCGAGGGATAATAGCCGTGCATCTCGTAGCTGTTGGCGAAATAGACGCTGTTTTCGCCGAGAGAAATCTCCTTGCCGGAGCCGAAGATGCGCTTCTCGCCGGACTCGACATAGAGGAGCTCGACCTTGCGGTGGAAGTGCACGGGGCACACATTGTCCACCCCTCCGAGCACGAAAAGCTCCTCGTTTCTCTCGCGGTTGAGTTCGTATTCAGCGAGCATATTTTCCTCCGAAATTCGCATAAAAGTGAGATTAACCGCAATAATTGAGATACGGTTCACCACTTTTTTAATGCGTAAGTCCCGCGTAGATAATACAATATGCGTGAAAATAAAGCAACAAATTGAAGGAGGTGCTTATGAAAAACAATGTCAAAGCCAAAGCAGCAAAATCACGCGAAAGCGCAGCAAAGCTCATCAGCGAAGCCCTCTTCTGGGCGCTCCGCAAGTGAGCGGGAAAGGAGCGCGCAGGCGCCCTTGAAAACACGAAACAAAAGGCTCACCTTTCACGGTGAGCCTTTTTCGTGCCGTTTGTCGGCGGGAGCATTCACTCGGGTTGTTTCCCCGCCTTTGCGGCAAGCTCCTTTTCGAGCTTCGCCGCGTACTTCTCGACATAGATTTTGATGACGCTCATCACCTTGTCGTACTCCTCCTGCGTCTTGTAGAGGAAGGGGTCGGGCAACGGGGTGTATTTGCCCTCCGCCGCCTCGGACAGCGTGACGAACTTCTTGCGCCACCTGCACGGCGTCAGCCAGCGGTGCATCTTGGACATCCCAATGATGA
>USEV01000081.1 GCA_900553825.1 uncultured Eubacteriales bacterium | reverse complement strand
GGGGCGCGGAATGCACCTTTGCGGGGTTTTCGTACGCCTCTTTGACAATCTCTCCGAAAGCCTCCGCCGTGCGGTCGAGCACCTCCTTGCTCGCCGATTCCGTGGGCTCGAACATGAGCGCCTCCTCGACGATGAGCGGGAAGTACATCGTGGGCGGGTGTACGCCGCGGTCTATGAGCGCCTTTGCGACATCGGTCGCCGTCACGCCCGTCTCGTCCTTGAGCTTTTTCATGGAGAGCACGAACTCGTGCATACAGGGACCGCTCGCGTCCGTGGGATAGAAGTAGCCGATTTTCTCGCGCAGGTAATTGGCGTTGAGCACGGCCGTCTCCGCGGCGTTGCGCAAGCCCTTGCCGCCCAGCGTGACGATGTAGGCAAGCGCCTTGATATACACGCCGAAGTTGCCGTAAAACGCGCTGACCTTGCCTATGGAATGCTTGCCCGCCTCGAAGCGGAAGCCCTTTTCCGTCCTGACGACGCGGGGGTTGGGCAGGAAAGGTTCGAGCGCGCTCTTGCACCCGACGGGTCCGGAGCCCGGACCGCCGCCGCCGTGAGGCGTCGAGAATGTCTTGTGCAGATTGAGGTGCACGATGTCGAAGCCCATGTCACCCGGGCGCACGATGCCCATGACGGCGTTGAGGTTTGCTCCGTCGTAATACATGAGCCCGCCCGCGCCGTGCACGATTTCGGCAATCTCCGTCACGCGCTTTTCAAAAAGCCCGAGCGTCGAAGGGTTGGTGAGCATGAGTGCGGCGGTGTCGTCGCCGACCGCCTTTTTCAGCTCCTCGATGTCCACACCCTTGTCGGGGGCGGACTTGATGTTGACCACCTCGAAACCCGCCATCGCCGCCGACGCGGGATTGGTGCCGTGCGCGCTGTCGGGGACGATGATTTTGTTGCGGTTTTTCTCGCCCCTTGCGCGGTGATACGCCGCAATCATCGTGAGCGCGGTGTACTCGCCGTGCGCACCCGCACAGGGCTGGAGCGTCACCGCGTCCATTCCCGTGATTCCGGCAAGATAGGCACTTAAAGTGTCGATTACGGCAAGTGAACCCTGCACTTTGTCCGCTCTTGTCAACGGGTGTGCCTTGGCAAACCCCGGCATGGAAGCTATCTCCTCGTGAAGCTTGGGGTTGTATTTCATGGTGCAGGAACCCAGCGGATAGAAGCCGTCGTCCACGCCGAAAGTGCGCTTGGAAAGCGCCGTGTAATGCGCCACCACCTCGGGCTCCGAAAGCTCCGGAAGCACGGGCTTTTCGCGCAACAGCTCGTCCGCGAAGGCGTATTCGCCGACCTCGGGCGGGGCTATCTCCACCCCTCTCCTTCCCTTGACGGATTTTTCAAAGAGCGTTTGCATAGACATCCTCCACCACTTTTACGACCTCGTCGATGTCGGCCTTGGAGTTGCACTCCGTCGTGCACCAGAGGATACGGTGCGCGTCGAGGGCAAGCCCGCCCAGTATGTCGCGCTTCTCCAGCGCGCGTACAATCTCCCCCGCCTTGTGCGGAGTGATTGTCACGAACTCGTGGAAAAACTCGCCCTGATAAAATCTCTTTGCGCCGACGCGTTCGAGCTCCCGTGCCATGTAGTGCGCGTTCGATGCGGAGGCGACCGCCACCTCGCGGAGCCCCTCCGCGCCCATGAGCGCGAGGTACACCGCCGCGGTCAACGCGCAGTGCGCCTGGTTGGAACAGATGTTGGAAGTCGCCTTCTCGCGGCGTATGTGCTGTTCGCGGGTCTGCAGAGTGAGGACATACGCCCTGTTGCCGTCCGCGTCCGTGGTCTGCCCCACGATTCTGCCGGGAAGCTTGCGCATGAACTCCTTTTTCGCCGCTATGAAGCCGAGGTACGGCCCGCCGAAACTCAACGGCATCCCGAGGGGCTGTCCGTCGCCAACCGCGACATCCGCGCCGCATTCCGCGGGCGATTTGAAGAGCGCGAGCGACACGGGGTTGCAGCCCGCAACCGTCTTTGCGCCCGCCGCCTTTGCCGCCGCCGCAACCGCCGCCACATCCTCGATGAGCCCGTAGTAGTTGGGCGATTCGACATACACCGCCCCGCACTCCTTGCCCTCGGGGAGCACGGCAAGCCCGCCCGTCGCGGGCAGAACTTCGAGCTCCGTCCCGCGGGTGGAGAGATATGTCCTCAGGGTATCGAGCACATCGGGGTTGATGTTGTCGAAAGTGACGACCTTTTTGCCCCCCGAGCACATGATGCACGCCTCCGCCGCGGCACTCGCTCCGGAGTAGTGCGACGAGGTTGCGACATCCATGCCCGTGAGCGAGCATATCATCGTCTGGAATTCGAACATCGCCTGCAGGATGCCTTGCGACATCTCCGCCTGATACGGAGTGTACGCAGTGAGGAACTCTTCACGCGATGTCAGGCTCTTCAGCGCGGACGGGATGTAATGGTTGTAGCTCCCCGCCCCGAGGAATATCGCGCGGTAAGTCTTGTTCTTGCCCGCGAGCCCGCTGAAAAAGTCGTAGACCTGCTGTTGGGTTCTGCCGTCGGAGAGGAACATCTTGCGCTTGCGCAGGGAGGCGGGCACATCGGCGAAAAGCTCCGATATGTCGCTCACTCCGAGAAGCGAAAGCATCTCCGCCCTCTCGCGGTCGGAAATGGAAAGATATTCGGACATAATCACCCCAGATAAGCGAGATATTCGTCTTCGGACATGAGTCCCGCCGCCTCCGCGGTCGCCCGGACGGCGCAAATCCACACTCCGTCCTCGCCCGCCTTTTCGGGAGCATCGTTGAGCTCGGAGTTCACCTCGACGATGACGCCGTCCACGGGAGAGTTGACCTCCGCAACCGCCTTCACGGATTCCAGCTCGCAAAAGGGCTTGCCGGCGCTCACCGCCGTGCCGGGCTCGGGCAGGTCGACATACACGATTTCACCCAGCTCCTCCGCCGCGTGCGCGCTGATGCCGACATAGGCTTTGCCCTCTCTCGTCTCCACCCATTCGTGTGTGCTCGTAAACTTTCTCATAACCTTCTCCTTTCAGATTGAAGTCTGTTTTGTCTATTGCGGGGACGGCGTCCGCCTCCCCCTCACCGTTTGTAGAACGGCAGTTTCACTCTCTCAAGTGCGATGCGTCTGCCGCGGACATCGGCAAACAGCTCTCCGTCGCACCCCTTTTTCACGCGGAGCATACATATCCCCGTTCCAAGCGTAGGAGAATGCGTGCCCGAGGTGCAAACGCCCACCTTTTCGTCGCCGACGAAGATGTCGGAATGTTCGCGCACTATGCCGCGCTCCTTGACCCTGGCGCCGATGCGCTCGAACTCGGGCTCGTGCGCGAGGATGCTCTCCCTGCCCACAAAATCGCCCTTGCCCGTCTTGATTGCAAAGTCAAGCCCCGTTTCGTTCACGGGAATGTCGTCCGCAAGCTCGTGCCCGTAAAGTGGCATGCCCGCCTCGAGGCGCAGTGTGTCGCGTGCGCCCAGACCGCAGGGAAGCAAGCCGAACTCCCCGCCCGCTTCCGCGACGAGGTTGTAGACTGCGGGAGCG
Source organism: uncultured Eubacteriales bacterium (assembly GCA_900553825.1). Lineage (GTDB taxonomy): Bacteria > Bacillota > Clostridia > Christensenellales > CAG-917 > Limadaptatus. Next base: position 974 of record USEV01000081.1, on the reverse strand, counting down.
TCCGCCGCGGCACAGAAAATCTCGAAGCCGTCCTCGCCCGTGTAACCCGTGCGGGAAATCATCGCCGCGCATCCGCCGAGCGTAATGTCCTTTGTGAAGGTGTAGTATCCCGCGGGGAGTTGCTCCGCCGGGACGACCTTCCGCATCACTGCTTCGGACAACGGCCCCTGCACGGCGATGAGCGCCACGCTCTCGGAGATGTCCTCGAAATCGCACCCCGAAAGGTGAGCCCTCACCCATGCCGCGTCCTTTTCGACATTGGCTCCGTTGACGACCATGAGATAACATTCCGCGCTCACGCGGTAGACCAACACATCGTCCACGGCACCGCCCCTCTCGTTGGGGAGCAGGGAGTAACGCACCTTGCCGTCCTTCATGCCGCGGATGTCGTTTGTGAGTATGGCGTTGAGCGCGGTCTCCGCCCTCTCGCCCCTGAACAGGAATTCCCCCATGTGCGACACATCGAACATTCCCACCGCGGTGCGTACGGCGCGGTGTTCCTCGATGATGCCCGAATACTGCACGGGAAGCAGGAATCCCGCAAAATCCACCATCTTTCCCCCGAGGGAGATGTGGACATCGTAGAGTGAAGTCTTCCTGGGCATACGCTCCTCCTTTGCGCCTGCGGCGCGGTTTACCTCTTGTGTGTGGCGAGTCCGTCCACATCCTCGCACGCCTCCGCCACGCTTTCGTAAAGGGTGGGATGCGCGTGTATGACCGCCGCCACTTCCTCGACTTTTATGCCGCGTTCGATTGCGAGAGCCAGCTCGCCGATGAGCTCGCTGACGCCCGCGCCGAAAAGCTCGGCACCGCAAAGCGTGCCTTTATCGTCACAAAACACCTTGATAAACCCTCTGTTCGAGCCGTTTATCAGGCTTTTGCCGTTTGCGCCGAGCATGAACTTGCCAGTCCGGAGCCCGTCGTCGGTGCACCCGACGGCGGCGACTTCGGGGTGCGTGTAGACCACCGAGGGT
>USEV01000080.1 GCA_900553825.1 uncultured Eubacteriales bacterium | reverse complement strand
AAGCTCAGTCCCTCCCCGAGGAGGCACCCGCGGCAGAGGAGGAAGCCGAAGTTTCCGAGGAGCCCGCGGCAGAGGACGAGGCGGACGCCGAAGGGTATGACACCATTCCCGACGGAGAGGAAAAAGAGGAAGAAACAGTAACGGAGGAGGAAGCTCCCGCAGAGGACGGGGAGCTCGACAAAGAGTGATGAAAGAGGTTTATATCACCCGTGACGGATTGAACGAACTGAAAGAGAGAAGGGACTGGCTTCTTGCGGTCAAGCGCAAGGAAGTCGCCGAGAAAATCAGGATCGCGCGCGAATTCGGCGACCTCAGCGAAAACGCCGAGTACGACGCAGCCAAGGAAGAGCAGAGTTTTGTCGAATCCGAAATCAAGGAAATCGAGGACAAAATCATGCACGCCGTCATCATCGACGAGGGCGAGCTCAGCCGTCACGAGGTGTCGATAGGCAGCACGGTCAAAGTGCTGGATGTTGAGTTCAACGAGGAAATCGAGTTCCGCATCGTCGGCACCACCGAGGCAAACGCCGCGGAGAACAGAATCAGCAACGAATCCCCGCTCGGCAAGGCGCTCATCGGCGGCGGGAAGGGCGACACCGTCAAGGTGCCCACCCCCGCAGGCGGGACAATCGAATACAGGATAATCGAAATCAAGTGAACGACGAGAGAGAAAATGTGAAAGGGCAGGCCGGCGGCGGCACTCCCGAACAGGACGCAAACGAGGTCAAGAAGGTCAGGCTTGCAAAGCTTGCCGAGCTTGTCGCGAGCGGACGGAACCCCTTTGAACAGGTGAGTTTCGAGCGCACGGCGACGGCGGGTGCAATCCGCGCCGATTACGCGGCTTTCGAGGGCAAGACCGTGAAAGTGGCGGGCAGGCTCATGTCCAAGAGGGTCATGGGCAAGGCTTCCTTCGGTCATCTCGCGGACAGCGACGGCGAAATCCAGGTCTATTTCAGCCGCGACGACCTCGGCGTCGAGGAATACGCCGAGTTCAAAAAGCTCGATGTCGGCGACATCGTGGGCATCGAGGGCACCGTCTTCAAGACCAAGACGGAGGAAATCACCGTCCACGCCGTAAAAGTCACCCTGCTCACCAAATCTCTGCTCCCCCTGCCCGAGAAATATCACGGGCTCAAGGATCCCGAAACGCGCTATCGCAGGAGGTATGTCGACCTCATCGCCAACCCCTCCGTGAAGGACATCTTCGTCAAGCGCAGCAAGGTGGTGTCCGCAATCAGGGAATTTCTGGACGACAGAGGATTCTTCGAGATGGAAACCCCCGTCCTCGGCACGCTCGCGGGCGGCGCGAACGCGCGCCCCTTCATCACGCATCACAACACTCTCGATGTGGATATGTACCTGCGCATCGCAACCGAGCTTTACCTCAAGCGTTGCATCGTCGGCGGCTTCGACAAGGTCTACGAGGTGGGCAGGATTTTCCGCAACGAGGGCATGGACCCCAAGCATAACCCGGAATTCACCACCGTCGAGGTCTATCAGGCGTATGTCGACTATGTCGCGATGATGGAGCTCACCGAGGAGATGATACGCTACTGCGCGCTCAAGGCGTGCGGCACGCTCAACATCACCTACCAGGGCGAGGCGATATCGTTCGAGGGACCGTGGGAACGCCTGACCATGGCGGAAGCGGTGAAGAAGTACACGGGGCTCGACTTCATGAACGAAGACACCGCGACCCTCCTCGAAAAGGCAAAGGCGCTCGGCATGGAGCTCCCCGCCGACACCAGCTGGGGCAACGCGCTCGCAAAGGCGTTCGACATCTTTGTCGAGGACAAGCTCACGGGGCCCGTGTTCATCATGGACTATCCCGTCGAGAACAGTCCTCTCGCCAAAAAGAAGAAGGATGACCCCCGCCTCACCGAGAGGTTTGAGCTGTTCGTTGCGGGCAGGGAACTCGCCAACGCGTTCAGCGAGCTCAACGACCCCGAGGACCAGCGCGAGAGGTTCGCGGCGCAGATGCTCGCCAAGGCAAAGGGCGACGAGGAAGCGCAGCCCTATGACGAGGATTTCGTCATGGCGCTCGAATACGGCATGCCTCCCACGGGCGGCATGGGCATGGGCGTGGACCGTCTTGTCATGTTGCTCACCGACAGCTACACCATACGCGAGGTGTTGCTGTTCCCCACGATGCGTCCGCTGGAAAATTGACGGAGGCATCCGACGCGGAGGTCAAATCGCTTGACACCCGCGCGGGAAGAAACATATAATGAGCCTACGAAAGGGAGTAGTTTAATGCCATTGTCAACACCCTGGAGCGCAAGCTTCTGGCAAGGCAGCCCGACTCGGGTTACAAGACTTTTGCTGTGGCAAAGGTCTTTTTTTAAGATTCGGAACGCGCGTATGCGCCCGTGCGCGGGGAGAGCCCGCGCGCTACGAGAAAGAGGGCAGACGCCCGAAGGAGAGAAAATGCAGACCTACCACGATAAGTCCGTCGAAGAAGTCATGAACGGGCTTTGCACCACCGAAAACGGGTTGACCTCGGCGGAGGCGGAAAAGAGGGCGGAGGAGTACGGCAAGAACGCGCTCCGCGAGCCCAAGAAGAAGAGCCTGATTGTCAAATTCCTGGAGCAGTTCAAAGATGTGATGATCATCGTGCTCCTCGTCGCGGCGGCGGTGTCGGCAATCATAGCGATTGTCCAGAAGGAGTACAGCGAGCTCATCGACGCGGGCGTGATCCTGCTCATCGTCATCATCAACGCGATCATCGGGCTGGTGCAGGAGAACAAGGCCGAGACGGCAATGGAAGCGCTGAAGAACATGAACAAGGCGTTTTCCAAGGTGTTGCGCGACGGCGAATGGAAGCACCTCGCCAGCGAGGAAATCGTGCCCGGCGATGTGGTCAGGCTCGAAGCGGGCGACATCGTGCCCGCCGATATGCGCCTCGTTTCCACCGCCTCGCTCAAAATCGAGGAAGCGGCGCTCACGGGCGAATCCGTGCCCGCCGAAAAGGATGCCGAAAAGACGGTTGCGCAGGACGCGCCGCTCGGCGACAGGGCGGATATGGCGTATTCGAGCGGCGTCGTCGCCTACGGCAGAGGCGTGGGCGTGGTCACCGCAACGGGCATGGACACCGAGGTCGGCAAGATTGCGACCATGCTCACCGACGGCTCGCAACAGACTTCCCCCCTGCAAAAGCAACTGGGCAAAACCGCAAAGCTCCTCAGCATCCTCATTCTCGCGATAGCGGCGGTGCTGTTCGTGGTGCAAGCGGCGAGGGGAGAGGACATAATGGAGAGCTTCATGACCGCGGTTGCGATAGCGGTTGCGGCAATTCCCGAGGGCTTGCCCGCCGTCGTGACCATAGTGCTTGCAATCGGCGTGCAGCGTATGTCCAAGCGCAACGCCATCGTCAAAAATCTCCCTTCGGTGGAAACGCTCGGGTGCTGCGAAGTCATCTGTTCCGACAAAACAGGCACTTTAACCCTCAATCAGATGACGGTGAAAGGGTATTATCTGCCGAGCACGGGTTTTGAAACCGTGGACGACGAGCTGCCCGCGAGCGAGGATTTCAAGCTGTTTCTGCGCACCATGGCGCTTTGCAACGACACCGAAAAGACGACGGACGGCTTCGTCGGCGACCCGACGGAAACCGCGCTCGTCGCGTTTGCGGAGGCGTGCGGTTACGACTATGCGACCCTGCGCGCCGAGAATGCGCGCGTGGACGAGGTCCCGTTCGACAGCGTGCGCAAGCTCATGACCACCGTCAACGAGCATGACGGCGTGCGCACCGCTCATGTCAAGGGCGCGCCCGATATGCTCCTGCCCCTGTGCACGGGCATCATGGAAAACGGCGTCGTCCGCCCCATGACGGAGAAGGATGTCGCCGATGTCAAGGCGGCAAATTCCCGCATGGCGAAGAAGGCGTTGCGCGTGCTCGGCGTCGCCGTCAAAGAAGAGAATCTCGCCGCAGGCTTCTACGAAAGCGGTCTCGTGTTCGTCGGGCTGGTGGGCATGATCGATCCCCCGCGCGCGGAAGTCAAAGAGGCGGTGCGCGTGTGCATGGAGGCGGGCATGCGTCCCATCATGATAACCGGCGACCACATCGACACCGCAAGCGCGATTGCGGCGGAAATCGGCATACTGCGCGAGGGCGACAAGGTCATCCTGGGCGCGGAGCTGGACAAGATGAGCGACGAGGAGTTCGCCGCCACGATAGAGCAGTATTCCGTTTTCGCGCGTGTCAGTCCCGAGAACAAGGTGCGCATCGTCACCACCTATCAGGGCAAGGGCAAAGTGGTTGCAATGACGGGCGACGGCGTCAACGACGCGCCCTCAATCAAGAAGGCGGACATCGGCATCGGCATGGGCATCACCGGCACGGACGTGACGAAAAACGTGGCCGATATGGTGCTGGCAGATGATAATTTTGCCACCATTGAAAAAGCCATCGAGGAAGGCAGAGGTGTCTATGAGAATATACGGAAATCGGTGATTTTTCTGCTATCGTCCAACCTGGGAGAACTGATGACCATGTTTGTGGCGGTGGCAATGGGGCTGGCATCTCCATTAAAATCCAGCCATATC
>USEV01000079.1 GCA_900553825.1 uncultured Eubacteriales bacterium | reverse complement strand
ACGAGATTCCTCTACGTCTCGTGGGCTCGGAGATGTGTATAAGAGACAGGGCGTATATGAGGCGATAAGGCGCACGGGAGGATTGTACCTCGCCGCGATAGGCGGAGCGGGCGCACTCTACGCAAAGGCGATAAAGAGCGTACGGGTGGTGGCATACGCCGACCTCGGAGCGGAGGCAATCCGCAGACTGGAAGTCGAGGCGTTCCCCGTGATTGTGGCGATAGACTCGCGCGGCGACACGGTTTTCAAAAAGGTGTGACGGGGAAAAAGGCGTGACGGGGAAATCCCCTTTCGCCCGTATGAGCCGGGGCGGGCTCGCGCGGTGAAAAGCCGAGCTTTCCGACAAAACTCAAAAGACAAATCGCGCCGACGGCGCAAAAAAAACAGCGGCTCCTGCCGCTGTTTTTCGTTGTTGTTCTGGGTCCTTGTCGTTCGGGTTCCCCAAATCACACACCGGGGGCGGGTTCGACTGCTTCCCACTTGGCGTAGACGGTGATGTCGCCGCCCGTGTATTCGGTGAGGTTTGCTTCCTTGTCATCTGCGGTGAACCAACCCTTGAATGTGTAGCCCTCGCGGACGGGATCCGTGGGCATTGACTGGATTGAACTACCCTTATCGAGGGTCACTGGATCGACGGTGACTCCGTCAACACCGGTCTCGAATGTCACGGTGTATTCGTATATCGCATAGACGGTGATGTTGCCGCCCTTGTACACGGTGAGGTCTGCTTCCTCGTCATCTGCGGTGAACCAACCCTTGAATTTGTAGCCCTCGCACTCGGGAGCCGTGGGCATTGACTGGATTGAACTACCCTTATCGAGGGTCACGGGAGCGATGGTGACTCCGTCAATGCCGGTCACGAAGGAGATGGTGTAGGAGAGCTTGGCAGTGAGAGTGATGTTGCCGCCCCTGTAATCGACAAAGTCGACGGGTAAGAACTGCTCTTCGCCGCTGAACCAACCCACGAGGGTGTAGTCATCCGCGACAGACGCGGGCAACTCGACCTTGCTACCGATGTAAGCGGTCTTGGGAGTGATGCTGACTCCTTCAATGCCGGTCTCGAAGGAGATGGTGTAGGAGAACTTCGCATACAGCACGGTGTTGCCCGCAACATCGAGAGGCTTGTCTTCGGAAGCGGTGACGATGTTTTTCAATTCCTTGTCCGAAGTCCAGCCGACGAAGCTATAGCCCTCGGGATTACCCGCCTTGGGAAGCGAAGTGAGGGAATCGCCCTGCACGACTTCTATGGACGCGACATCGACGAGGCCGTAGGTCTCGAACCTGACGGTGTAGGTGTTGAAGGCGCTGACGAAATCCTTATTCTTGACGGTAGCGGTGTTGAAGCACTCGAGTGCATCTATCCGGGTGCCGTAGAAGGCTCCGCCGCCCATTGACACGAACGAAGTTTCTTTAACTCCGATCACCTCGGTCAGAGCGGTGCAACCCATGAATGCGCCGACGCCGATCTGGTTCGTGTTGGCGTGCAGAGTGACTGTGGCAAGATCCTTGCAATCCGTGAAGGTGTAGGGGTTGCCGAAGTCCGTGAGGTTGGACGCACCGGAGAGGTCAATCGCTCTCACGCCGCTCGTCGCAAATGCGTACGCCCCGATTTCGGTGAGAGCGTAGCTCTCGTCCGAGCCCATATCAACGCCGCTGAGACCCGTGCAACCCTCAAACGCGTGCGCACCGATTGCGGTGAGAGAGGTTGCGGTCGAGAAATCGACATTGAGCGAAGTGCAGCCGTAGAACGCACTCTCGCCGATTTCGGTGATTGTGGAAGGAATGGTCGAGTTGTTCTCGGCGCGGCGCAATTCCGCACTGCCGTCCGCCTTGACGACATAGGATGCGACATTGCCCGTCACATTGTCGAACACGCCCTCCGGGAGCGAGACGAAGCAGGACGGGATGTAGACCATGCTGTCGGCGAGGAACATCGAGCTGCTCGCACCCTCCGCAACTCCCCTGACGACGAACTCGCCGCCGAGGATGGAGACGCTCTCGGGGATGTAGTAGTAATACGCGCCCTCGCTTCCGAACCTCTGGAGCGTCGCATCCGCATTGATGAGGACATCGCCCGTCCTGGAAGTGATCACGACATCGTTTTCGAGGTTGAACTCGTCGTATTCGATGACGCTGTAGAGAGCGGTTATATCCGTGCCGCGGGAGGCGTTGTAGAGGACATAGTGCACGCCCTTTGCGTCAAGCGCGTCGCAGAGCGGAGCGTAGACCGCGATGGAGTCGACATACTCGTTTTCGACGAGAGTGCCGCCGGGGATGTAGACCGTCCCGCCGTAATTTGCGGCGGCGAGCCTGTCTGCGATGCTTGCGGCGACCTCGTTCGTCATGCTGAATGTCAGGGTGATGTCACCCGTGATTGCCGCGTCTGCGGCATAATACTTCGCGATATCCTCTGCCGAGTAATCGAGGGCTATCGCACCGGAGTAAACCGCCTTTTCGGGGAAGACGATGTAGGGCTCGGTGACGGAACTGCTGTAGATGCCGTTGATGGGGATGACGGCAGTGCCCACGCGGTGCTCGGAGGAGATTTTCACCACTGTGGAGGGATCGGCACCCAACGAATCGGACGAGGAATCCGCAACCGTGAAGCCGTAGATCGCACTGAGTCTGGAGCAACCGCTGAATGCTTCCGCGTCGATCCTGGTGACGGAATCGGGCACATAGATTGCGGTGACCGTCGTACGCACATTTCTGAACGCGCCCGCGCCGATTGCGGTGACATTGTCGGGGATGACATATATCTCCCTGCCGCCTCTGACATCGGTCAGAACGCCGTCGGTGACTGTGTAGACGCTTTCGTCCGCGACGAGCGCGACGGAATAGATCGCGATGCCGGTGAGAGTCGCGTCGCCGCTCACGCGGTAGGTGATGCGTGCGTAGTGCGAGCCGACATCCGTGACATCGGTTGTGATGACGGTCTTGTTTTCGTCGCCGTCAATGCCGACGATGCTGAGCGTGCTGCTCGCGAGGTTGGCGGACTTGATGGAGCCGTCGTCGGACACGATGTCAAAAGTGATCTGACTGAGATAGTTGGTGGCGGAAGCGCCGAGCGGGATTGCGACCGAGCCGGTCTGCACAATCTCCTGCGATGTGGGGTTGACCACTTCGTACTTGAATGTGCCCGTGAACTGCTTGCCGTTGTAGTTGTATGTGACGGTGAGGTCACGCGCGACGCCGCCGGTGGCGCTGCTGGAATAACCTTTGACGGTCACATTCTGCGAGCCAAGCGCAATGACGGGATCCGGCGCGGAGGCGATGCCCTTGTAGCGGTAGACGAGATCGCCCGTCTCGTCGAAAGACTTTTGCGATGTGAAGAACCTGAGCGGGTTGTCCGCCGAGCCGAGCACATCGTCGGCATACCTGATGCCCACGAGCTCGATGTTCGCAAACACCTTGACATCGCGGTATTCGCTGCCCTGCGCCGCGCCCTTGGTGTAGTGTATCGTCGCCCTCACCGTGCGCGTGCCGTCCACGACATCGCCGGGAGCACTTATCTCGACATCCCATGCCGAGGGGATGGTGACGAGAGGAGTGTTGGCATCGGGGCCGTAACCCACAAGCACCGCGTTTGCGATCGTGAAAGTACCGTCCTCATTGGCGACAGCAGAGCTGTCCCAGAGCGCCGCGATGCCTTCCGCGTCCACCGTGGTGATGTTGTCGGTGAAGACATTTTTCACGACCTCGTCGTCGATTGCGTAGCTCGTCTGATATGTGTTGACACTGGTGAGGAAATCGAGCGCGGGATCGATGCCGTTCACACCGAGAGGAGTGACGCTGGTGTAATAGAGAGTGAAGTCGCTGACAAGCGCGAGCCCGGATTCCGCCGCGAACGCGTAGTCCGCGAAGTCGATGTTCTGCCAGAGCTCGGCAGTTGCCGCCTGTATGAAGTAGATGCCTTCAAGCGCAGTCGCGTCTGCGAATGCAAAGTCGGCAAACGATGTCACGGACCAGTCCTGGAAGATGACATTGACGACATCGCGTCTGAACGCGCCGGCGCCGATTGCCGTGATGCCGCTCGGCACAACCGCGGTCTCGCTCTCGCCGTAGTAACCCGCGAGGATGCCGTTCACAACCAGGAAGCCGTCCTCGTCGTTCTTGGCATAGGCGGTGCCGTCGAATGCGTTTGCACCCACCGTGAGGATTGCCGCCTCGTCCTTAAAGACGACATTCGCGACCGTATAGCAGTTCAGGAACGCCTCTTCCGCGATGACGGTGACGCCCGCGGGCACGGTCACTGTCTCGGTGTTCGCCGCACGGTAGAACACATTGCCGATGACGAGGTTGCCCGCCGCCGAGTTCACGAAAGCGGTGTCCGCAAACGCGTTGGAGGAGATGTATTCGATTGCAGTGCCGTTTGCGGTGACGGAAGCGAGTCCGCCCATGTAGGCAAAGGCGTAGTCGTCGATTCCGACGATGCCGTCAGGCAGGACGACGGAGGAGAAACTTGCGTTGACGAAAGCCCCGCGCGCGATGTATTTGTAGGTCGCGGCGGAGAGGTCCGCATCGCCGTCGAGCTGTGCGCCGCCGTATCTGAC
>USEV01000078.1 GCA_900553825.1 uncultured Eubacteriales bacterium | reverse complement strand
GGAGATGTGTATAAGAGACAGCTTCATCCCCGGCTTCGAGGATCAGCTCGTCGGAGTGAAAGCCGGCGACACCAAGGATGTCAAGGTCACTTTCCCCGAGGACTACCACGCAGAGGAGCTCAAGGGCAAAGAGGCAGTCTTCGAGTGCAAGGTCAACGCGGTCAAGAAGAAGGAGCTGCCCGCCCTCGACGACGATTTCGCAAAAGAGATATCTGAGTTCGACACTCTTGCCGAATACAAAGAGGATGTCAAAAATAAACTGACAAAGGACGCGGAGTCCCGCGCGGACAGCGAATACGAAACCGCGCTCCTCGACGCCGTCACCGCAGGTGCGGAGGTGGAAATCCCCGAAGAGATGATCGACGCCGAAGCGGAGGATATGGCACACGAGTTCGAGTACCGTCTGTCCTATCAGAACATCAAGCTCGACGATTATCTCGGTTATATCGGTCTCACCCGTGACCAGCTGCTCGGCGAGTACAAGGAACAGGCGGCGAAGTCCGTCAAACTGCGCCTCGTCATGGAAGCGATCGTCAAGGCTGAAGAGCTGAAATTCGAGGAGAAGGAGCTTGACGACAAGCTCGCGGAGATGGCGGCACGCTCCGGTCAGGATGTGGACGCCTTCAAGAAGGGGCTGGGCAAGGAACACCTCGATTATCTTGCGAACCAGATCCTTTCCGACAAGCTTCTGAAGCTGCTCAAGGACGCAAACGGCGCCAAGAAGCCCGCAGCGAAGAAGGCGGCAGCCGACAAGCAGCCCGCAGAGGAGAGCAAGGAAAAGCCCGCAGCGAAGAAGCCCGCTGCCAAGAAACCCGCGGACGGCGAAAAGCCCGCCGCGAAGAAGCCCGCGGCAAAGAAGCCTGCGGCTGAAAAGAGCGAGTAATTATGGACATCAGAAACCAACTCATACCCATGGTCATCGAGCAGACGGGGCGCGGAGAGCGTTCCTACGACATCTATTCCCGCCTGCTCGAAGACAGAATCATTTTCCTCACCGGGGAGATCAACGACCAGGTTGCCGACCTCATCGTCGCACAGCTCATCTTCCTCGAGGGCAAGGATTCGGGCAAGGACATCAGCCTTTATATCAACAGCCCCGGCGGTTCCGTTTCGGCGGGATTCGCAATCTACGACACGATGAACTACATCAAATGCGATGTTTCCACCATCTGCGTGGGTATGGCGGCCAGCATGGGCGCGTTCCTTCTGTCCTCGGGTGCCAAGGGCAAGAGGTATGCGTTGCCCAATTCCAAGGTCATGATCCACCAGCCCCTCGGCGGCGCACAGGGTCAGGCGAGCGACATCGCAATCCAGGCGGAGGAAATCCTCCGCACCAAAAAGCGCCTCAACGAGATTCTCGCCGCCAATACGGGTCAGGAGCTCGCCAAGATCGAGTTCGACACCGACCGCGACTACTACATGAGCGCGGAAGAGGCGGAGCAGTACGGCATAGTGGACAAGATCTTCTATTCCAGAAAGTAAACCTGCGAGGTATCAATGGACGGTTATCAGAAGGAGTTGCATTGCAGCTTCTGCGGAAAGAGCGACAGCGAAGTCGACAGGATCATCGTCGGGCCCAACCAGATGGCGATTTGCAACGAGTGCATCGAACAGTGCGCTCATCTCATCGCCAAGGAATCCGGCGAGAGCTCCGGCGCGAATGTGTCGCTTTACACTCCGCAGCAGATCAAGGCGAAGCTCGATGAGTACATCATCGGTCAGGACAGCGCGAAAAAGGTGCTGTCCGTCGCCGTCTACAATCATTACAAGCGTATCAACCGTATCGGCGGACAAAAGGACGGCGTCGTGCTCGAAAAGAGCAATGTGCTGTTGCTCGGTCCCACGGGTTCGGGCAAGACATTGCTTGCAAAGACGCTGGCGCAAATCCTCAATGTTCCGTTTGCCGTTGCCGACGCAACCACGCTCACCGAGGCGGGCTATGTCGGCGAGGATGTCGAAAACATCCTCTTGAAGCTCATTCAGGCGGCGGACGGCGACATCCGCAAGGCCCAGTACGGCATCATTTATATCGACGAAATCGACAAGATTGCCAGAAAGAGCGAGAATGTTTCCATCACCCGCGATGTCAGCGGCGAGGGCGTGCAACAGGCGTTGCTCAAAATCATCGAAGGCACGGTTGCCAATGTGCCCCCGCAGGGCGGCAGGAAGCACCCCAATCAGGAGTGCTACCAGATCGACACCACGAACATACTGTTCCTTTGCGGCGGCGCGTTTGTGGACCTCGACAAGATCGTCGACCAGCGCAAGGACAGCTCCAAGCTCGGCTTCGGCGCGGCGGTCAAGGGCACAAAGAACTACCGCTACGACGAGCTCATCGCGGAGCTGCAGCCCGCAGACCTCATCAAATACGGTCTCATCCCCGAATTTGTGGGGCGCGTGCCCATCGTCGTGGGGCTGAACGCTCTGGACGAGGAAGCCCTGGTCAAGATTCTTTCCGAGCCCAAAAACGCACTTGTCAAACAGTATCAGGTGCAATTCGGACTTGACGGAGCCGACCTGGAATTCGAGCCGTCCGCGCTCCGCGCCATTGCGGAAAAGGCAATCAAGCTCAACACGGGCGCGAGGGGGCTCCGCTCCATCATGGAGGACATCCTGCTCGACCTCATGTACGAGATTCCTTCGGACAAGACCATCGCGAAAGTGGTGGTTGGTCCCGAATGCGTCACGGAAAAGGCTCGCCCCCGCATAATCAGGCATACTGCGTCGGACGCGGCTTCCACCGCGGACGCGGCAAGCTGAAAGGACAAAAATCAGGCGCACGGCTTGTCCGTGCGCCTTTTTCGTACAAAAAAACCGCACGGGGCGCGGATAATGACGGTGATGCGTCCGCACGCAGCCGAAAGCCGCAAATACGGAGGATGTTATGCTCATAAAAAACGCGTCGTTTCTGACATCTGTTGCCGACGGGGGCAAGCTCCCGGATTTCGGCGTGCCCGAAATTGCCTTTGCGGGAAAATCCAATGTGGGGAAATCCTCCTTCATCAATTTCCTCACCAACAACGGCAAGCTGGCGCGCACCTCGGGCGACCCGGGCAGGACGCGCCTGCTCAACTACTTTTCCGTCAACGGCGGAGAGCTGGTGTTCGTGGACCTGCCGGGTTACGGCTTCGCCAAAGTGGCAAAGACGGAAAAAGCCAAGTGGGGAGCCATGATAGAGGGCTATCTGAAAAACAGCCCGCGTCTCAAAAATGTGTTTGTCCTGCTGGATGTCCGCCACGAGCCCACCGAGGACGACAAAATGCTCCTCGATTTCCTCTATCACTACAACATATCTTTCACGGTGATTGCGACAAAGTGCGACAAGCTCTCCCGCGCGCAGACGGGCGCGGCGCGCGCCCGCATCGCAAATGCGGTGGGCGTGGGCGTGCAGAATGTCTACACGGTGTCCGCGCTCAAAAAGACGGGCAAAGAGGAGATTCTCGCGCGGTTGGACAGCATCCTCACCCCCGTGGAGCCCGACGGCGAGATGCGGTGAACCTCGCCCGAACCGTCGCGTAAGTGCCGCATGACTCAGACAAAGCGGAGCTGCAACCCGAAAAGCGCGGCGGCAACCCTCAAATGAGAGCGGCATAAGGCCCCCGAAGCGCGGAACCGCACGGCGCGAACATTGCACGGCGCAGGTAATCGAGGCAAAGCGCAGGGGATAGAGGCAAAGCGCATATCCGACAAAAACAAGCGAAATTGAAAAAGCGTTGATAAAAAACCGCCGCGGAACTCCGCGGCGGTTTGATTTTCGGTTGTCCCGTGACGGGAAGCGTCAGTGCCTGTCGATGATGTTGTCCATGGCTATAATGAGCGTGAGGACAAAGGGCGCGTCCTCTTCGGAGCAGGTGACTGTGAAGGCGTCGCAGATTCCGATGATCTTGACCTGGCGTATGCCATCCGCGATTTTGATCCCGTTTCTGAAGATGTCGATTGCGGGATTCATGATTGTCCCGCAGGTGATGCAGTAATCTTCCTTGCTGTCAATGAGATCGAATTGACCTTTGAGACGGAACTTCTGTTTGAGTCTGCCTATCTTGTTGCCTTCTGAGTCGTAGATGTAGGCACTGTGCATGGTGAGGGGGAGTTTGAGCATCTTGTTGCGCACGGTGTAGAGCACATTGCCGTCAAGGTCGCGTATTCTCTTTTTGCGCCACAGGGAAAAAGTTCCCTTCACATCGTACAGCGGATTCCCGGATTGGTCGGTCACTCTGCTGTGACCGCGGACCGTGAACCTGTTTTCAATCGACATTGTAACCATTTGATCCTCCCAACGCTCCGCGTATGCCGCGGCTCGGAAAGGCGCTTTTGCGCCTCCGATTGCAGTATAACATAACCCCCTTGCCACGGTCAATAAAAAACTCCGAAGGGGCAAATATTCGGGATTATCTTGCCTTTTGAGGCGAAAAGTATTCTCGATTATGGCGAAAATTATTATACTTTTCGGCGATTTTGAGAATACTTTTCCGTTTTTCGGGGCGTCGGGTCGAGTTTTCGAGGGGAAAGCGGCGCGGGCAAACCGCGTGCCGCGGCAAGAAAAAACCGCTCATGCGGAGCGGAAATCGGTTGAACGGCATTGGCGCGAACGGCGTGGACTGTGAAAGAGCGCGGAGGTGAGGGGTGCGGGGTCAGTAGAGCTCGACGAGGGCGTGTCCCACCCTGTCTCTTATACACATCTCCGAGCCCACGAGACG
>USEV01000077.1 GCA_900553825.1 uncultured Eubacteriales bacterium | reverse complement strand
GAACTGGACGCTCATCTGGAACATCATCGGATTCATCCTCGTGGTGTTTGCGATCTTCGCGTTCATCGTCTTCATCGATCTCTCCGAGCGCAGAGTCACGGTGCAGTACAGCAAGCAGATCAAGGGCAACAAGATGTACGGCGGTCAGACCACCTACATCCCCATCAGAGTCAACGGCAGCGGCGTCATGCCCATCATCTTCGCATCGTCGCTCCTCATGTTCCCCCAGATGATCATGGCGCTCTTCGCTCCCCAGAGCGAGGCGTACGCCTGGTACTCCACTCACATGGGTTCCGGCACCTGGGTCTATTATGTGTTCCTCGCGCTGTTCATTCTGTTCTTCTCGTACTTCTACGCGCAGATTCAGTTCAACCCCGAGGACATCAGCAGGAACATTCAGCAGTACGGCGGCTTCATCCCCGGCATCCGCGCAGGCAAACCCACCAGCGATTTTTTGAAAAAGATCAGCAACCGCGTCACTCTGTTCGGTGCGTTCTTCCTCATGATAATCGCTCTGGTGCCGACATTCATCTTCGACGCGCTCTCCACGGCGGGCGGTGCAAACCTCGGTTTCAACTCCGCATTCTCCGCAACGGGACTGCTCATCGTCGTGTCGGTCGCGCTGGAGCTCAACAAGCAGCTTGAGTCCCAGATCATGATGAAGCACTACAAGGGCTTCCTGAAGTGAGGTTGACATGAAGAACATAGTCATGCTCGGAGCACCCGGAGCGGGCAAGGGTACGCAGTCCGCGCTTATCGCAAGCGAGTACGGCATACCGCACATCTCCACGGGCGACATACTCCGCAGGAACATCAAAGAGGGCACGGAGCTCGGCAAGCTCGCAAAGTCGTACATCGACGCGGGCGCGCTCGTCCCCGACGATGTCGTCATCGGCATCGTGGCGGACAGGCTTGCGGAAGCCGACGCGCAGAACGGCTATGTGCTGGACGGGTTCCCCCGCACCATAGCGCAGGCCGAGGCCCTCGACAAAGTGGCAAAAATCGACATCGCAATCAACATCGTCGTCGGTTTCGATGTCATCGTGAACAGGTTGTCGGGCAGGCGCGTGTGCGTGTGCGGCGCGACCTATCACACTTCGACGCTGGGCGGCAAAACCGTCTGCGAAAAGTGCGGCAAGGAACTCTTTGTCCGCGACGACGACAAGCCCGAGACGGTGCGCGCGAGGCTGGAAACCTACGAGAAGCAGACCGCACCCCTCATCGGGTACTACGAGAAAAAGGGCGTGCTTTGCGACATCGACGCGACGGGCACGATTCAAGAGGACTTTGAAAAGATAAAGAAGGTGCTCGGATGATAAACCTCAAAAGCGCGGCGGAGATTGAGCTCATGAGGAAATCGGGGAGAGTCCTTGCGGACATGCTCCTGTTCCTCGAAGAGAAGGTCAAGCCGGGCGTGAGCACCTTGAAACTCGACGAATTTGCCTTTGATTACATCAAGCGGCACGGCGGAGAGCCTTCCTTTCTCGGATACGGCGGATTCCCCGCATCGATATGCGCCTCGATAGACGAGGTGGTGGTGCACGGGATTCCCTCGCACAGACGGCTGGAAGAGGGCATGATAGTCGGCATAGACGCAGGTGTGATTCTGAACGGCTGGCAATCCGACGCGGCGAGGACATTCCTCGTCGGCGAGGTGTCCGAGGAAAAGCGCAGGCTGGTGGAGACCACTCGCGAGAGCTTTTTCGAGGGCGTGAAGCAGTTCAGGGAAGGCGGACGGCTGGGAGACATCTCCAACGCCATCCAGGTGTACAACGAGAGCCGCGGATACGGAATAGTGCGCGATCTCGTGGGGCACGGCATAGGCAGGAAAATGCACGAGGACCCGCAGGTGCCCAACTACGGCATGGCGGGGCACGGCGTCAAGCTTCAGCGGGGGCTGGTGCTCGCAATCGAGCCCATGGTCACCCTCGGCACATGGAAGGTGGAGACGCTTTCCGACGGCTGGACCTGCGTGACGCTGGACAGGATGCCTTCGGCGCATTACGAAAACACGGTGGCGCTCACCGAAAACGGTACGGAGATTTTGACGCTCAATGGAACTCGGTGATGTGGTTTATTCCAAGTCGGGGCGCGACAGCGGCAGGTTTTACGCGGTGGTTGCCCTGGAGAGAGAGGGTTATGTCCGTATAGCGGACGGCGATATAAGGCGCATCAGGAACGCCAAACTCAAGAACGAGAAGCACCTCCGTCCGACGGGGGACAAGCTCGAGAGGATTGCCGAAAAGCTGACCTCGGGCACGCAGGTATTCGACACCGAGCTGTACAGTGCGCTCAAGCTGTACGACAAAAAAGGTAATTAAGGAGAGTTATGTCAAAAATCGATGTCATCGAAACCGAAGGCAAAGTCATCGAAGTGTTGCCCAAGACGCAGTTCAAGGTGCAACTCACAAACGGTCATGTGATTCTCGCATACCTCGGAGGCAAGCTCCGTATCAACAACATCAGAATACTCGAAGGCGACAGAGTCAAAATCGAAATGTCGCCCTACGACCTGACGAAGGGCAGGATTATCTACAGAAACAAATAGGAGGACTCTATGAAAGTCAGACCCAGCGTAAAGCCCATGTGCGATAAGTGCAAGATTATCAAGAGAAACGGCAAGGTCATGGTGATCTGCCCCAAGTACCCCAACCACAAGCAGCGTCAAGGTTGAGAATTATGCGCGGAGCGGCTGGCTGCCCTCATTCCGATTCGGGGCGGCACCCGCGCGTCGATATATACTGTTAATTTTTGGAGGTAAAAAATGGCAAGAATAGCCGGCGTGGACCTTCCGCGCGAAAAGAGAGTGGAGATCGGGCTCACCTATATCTACGGCATCGGACGCCCCACCGCGAGCAAGATCCTCGCGGAGACGGGCATCAGCCCCGATATCAGGGTCAAGGACCTCAGCGAAGCGCAGGTCAGCCTTATCCGCGATTACATCGAAAAAAATCTTCATGTCGAGGGCGATCTCAAAAGAGAGGTCGGGCTCAATATCAAGCGCCTCATGGAAATCGGCTGCTACAGGGGTATCCGTCACAGAAAGGGTCTGCCCGTCCGCGGCCAGAGCACCAAGCAGAACGCGCGCACCAGAAAGGGGCCCAAGCGCACCGTCGGCCGCAAGAAGAAAGGCAAATAACGGAGGCTCGAAATGGCAGGTAAGAAGATTAAGAAGAGAAAAGATATCAAGCGCGTGGAGCGCGGACAAGTCCACATTCACGCGTCGTTCAACAACACCATCGTCACCGTCACCGATATGAACGGCAATGCGGTGTCCTGGTCGTCCTCCGGCAAGCTCAAACTGCGCGGTTCCCGCAAGGCCACGCCGTTTGCCGCACAGATGGTCAGCGAAGACGCCGCCAAGGTCGCTTACGATCAGGGCATGAGGACGGTCGAAGTCTATGTCAAGGGACCCGGTCAAGGCAGAGAGTCCGCAATCCGCGCACTCGGCAATGTCGGTCTGGAAGTCACCCTCATCCAGGATGTCTCTCCCATTCCGCACAACGGCTGCCGCCCTCCCAAGCGCAGAAGGTTATAGGAGGAATCATCAATGGCTAAATATACAGGTCCCGTCATGAAGAAGTGCAGAGCACTCGGCATCAACCCCGCCGACCTCGGCATTTCCAGGAAATCCAGCAAGCAGGTCAAGTTCCGCAGGAAGAAGCAGAGCGACTACGCCTTGCAGCTCAAAGAGAAACAGAAAGTCAAGTTCGTCTACGGCGTGCTTGAAAAGCAGTTCAGAAGCTACTACGAGAAGGCGTCCAGGATGCGCGGCGTCACGGGTGAGAACATGCTCATCCTGCTCGAGCGCAGGCTCGACAATGTCGTCTACCGTCTCGGTCTCGGCAAGACCAGGGCCATGGCTCGTCAGCTCGTCAACCACGGTCACATCACCGTCAACGGCAAGAGAGTGGACATCCCCTCCTACCTCGTCGAAGCGGGCGATGTCATCGCCGTCAAGGAGAACAAGAAGAATCTGCCCATCTGGCAGGCAGCCAAAGAGGTCAAGAATCTCTCCATAGTCAAGTGGCTCGAGTGGGACAACACCAACCTCACCGGTAAGGTCGTCACGCTGCCCGAGAGAGCGGATATCGTCGATGTGGAGATCAAAGAGCACCTCATCATCGAGTTGTACTCGAAATAATCCGTCAGGAGGAAACGAATATGATGGAGATAAAGAAGCCCAAGATAGCGTTCGAAGAAAACGAAAGCAAGAATTACGCAAAGTTCGTAGTCGAGCCGTTGGAGCGCGGTTTTGGCACCACCCTCGGCAACAGCTTGAGGAGGGTTCTCCTTTCCTCTCTGCCCGGTGCGGCAGCCGTCGGCATCAAGATTGACGGCGTCGACCACGAGTTTTCCACCATCAAAGGCGTCAAGGAAGAGGTCACCGAGATCATTCTTAACCTCAAGACCGTGCGCTTCAGCGTCACCGGCGCGAGCGACAGGGCGGAGGGCAGGATCGAGCTCAAGCTCGTCGCCGACTCCGACGGCCCCGTCACCGCGGGCGACATCGAATTGCCCGCCGATGTCGAGGTCATGAACCCCGATCAGCTCATCTGCACCCTCGACGACGGTGGCAAAATCGACATGACAATCTATGTCGGCACCGGCCGCGGCTATGTCCCCGCCGAGCGCAACAAGGACAGCCGTGAGCCCATCGGCTTCATCCCCGTCGACAGCATCTTCACGCCCGTCACCAAGGTCAACTACACCGTGGAAAGCCTGTCTCTTATACACATCTCCGAGCCCACGAGACGTAGAGG
>USEV01000076.1 GCA_900553825.1 uncultured Eubacteriales bacterium | reverse complement strand
TGTGTATAAGAGACAGAAATAATCTACATCCTCGCCCGCGCGCTCGCAGCCGACGACAGGCTCCCCCTCTCCGCCGTGGTGGGAACCCTGCACACCAACATGGGCGTGGAAGCGGGGCTGAACCGCCTCGGCATCGAGCTCGTCCGCACCGACATAGGCGACCACAATGTCATCCGCTGTATGTGCGACGCGGGCATAATGCTGGGCGGCGAACAGTCGGGGCACATCATCCTGGGCGACTTCCTGCCCACGGGCGACGGGGTTGCGGCGGGGGCGGCGCTCGCGCTTGCCATGCGGCGCAGCGGATTGCCTCTTTCCGTCCTCGACGACTGCAAGGCGTATCCCCAGAAGAACGCGGACATCCTCACTCCCAAAAAGGAAAGAATCGTCCGCGACCGCGCGCTCCGCGCATACGCGGACGCGGTGGAAGATATGCTCGGCGCAAGCGGGCGCGTCATGATACGCGCGAGCGGCACGGAGCCGAAAATCCGCGTCATGGCGGAGAGCAAGGACCCCTTCCTCGCCGACTTCGCCGCCCGCAGCATCGAACTTTTCATCCGCACAAACTACGAGCTCATCTGAAAACGGATTGCACGGCAACAAACAAAAACAGCCGTTAATCGGCTGTTTTCGGCATTTCAACTCCCGTTTCGGGGATTTGAGCTCCGCGGCTATTTGCCGCTTGTCCTCTTTGCGAGCTCCGCGATGTAGTCCTCCATCTTTTTGCCGAACCTTTTGAGACCCAGCTCGATGTTCGCCTGCAAAAACCCGAACTTGTCGCCTATGTCGTATCTGTCGCCCTCGAACTCGTAGGCGTACACGCCCTTTTCGCAAAGCGCGTCGATGGCGTGCGTGAGATACTTCTCTCCCCTGAAAATCGGGGCTTTTTCTATTGCGGGATAGATGTCGGGCGTGAGGATGTACCGCCCGAGACTGCAAAGCGTTGAGGGCATATCGTCCGCACTCGGCTTCTCGATTATCCCGAGCGCGCGAGTCAGACGCCCGTCCTTTTCCCCCTCTCTGATGACGGCGTATTTGCCCGCCTCTTCGGCGGAGCGCTTCTGCACTCCGACCACGGTGCAGCCCGTCTTTTCGTATGCCCCCGCAAGCTGGGCGACGCACGGCGTCCTGCCCAGAATGACATCGTCGCCGTACATCACGGCAAAGGGCTCGTCGGAGGTGAAGTCGCGCGCCAGCATCACGGCGTTTGCCGTCCCCGTTGCGTGCTCCTGCACCGCAAACGAAAACTTCACCCTCTCGAGCAGGGTGTTGAGCTCCTTCTCCGCGGCGCAGGTCGCCTCGTCAAGGCTGAAATACCGCCTTATCAGCTCCTTTTCGGGGTTGATGACGACAAGTATCTCCTCGATGCCGCTGTCCGCCGCCTCCTGCGCTATGTACTGAAGCGCGGGCCGGTCTATGAGCGCAAGCATCTCCTTGGGCAAAGTCTTGGTGACGGGCAGGAATCGCGTCCCGTGTCCCGCCGCCGGTATAACGGCTTTTCTGACCTTTCTCATAGTCAACTCCCTTTCTTATATTCTATACATTTTCCCCGCCTTTTGCAATACGAATTTGCCTTATGCCCTCCGCGCACAAAAACTTTCCCTCCGCGCATAATAATGGTTGACACCGGGAGGTTGAATTGTCGCGGGTTTGGGACTATAATCAAGAAAACGCCATGAAAAAATGTCTTATCGTCATCAACCTCATGAGCGGACGCGCCGCCAGAATCGACAGGAGCAAGCTCCTTTCGCGTTTCGGCGCGGCGTACGATGTCACTTTCAAGGAAATCAGGAACGACTCCGACGAGTGGTCGGCGCAGGGCTTCGACCTTGTCGTCGCCTGCGGAGGAGACGGCACCTTCAACCGCGCGCTGAACCTCTGTTCCGCCGACGCCGTTCCCCTCATATATTACGGCTTCGGCACTTTCAACGAATGCGCAAAGGCGAAAGGAGCGAAAAAGGGCTCCCGCGAATTTCTGCGCCTTTACGAATACGCCTCCGTCAACGGCCGCTTTTTCGGGTATGTCGCCGCGACGGGCACTTTCACCCCTCTCGGCTACATCGTCCCGCCCTCCGAAAAGCAGAAGCTCGGCATATTCGCCTATCTCGCCCGCGTCCTGGGAGAGTACAGGGTATGCTCCGTCCCCGCCACGGTGACAGCGGACGGCACCACCTTCACGGGCAACTACACCCTCGTCATGGCAATCGATTCCGTCAGATGCTTCGGCTTCCGCTTCAACAGGCTCTACCGCCCCGACGACGGCAAAATCCAACTGCTGTTGATAAAAAGCCCGGGTAAGGATTCGCTTCTCAACCGCGCGAGGATATTTTTCCCCTTCTTCCGTGCGTTTTTCATCGGATTCCGCCGCGAGGTGACGACAAAAAATGTCGTCTTCCGCTCGGCGAAATCGCTCACCATAAGCACCCGCGCTCCCGAGACATACGACATCGACGGCGACAGGGCGGAGCTTGACGCTCTTGTGGAAATTTCCGTCACCACGCCAAAAAACGAGGTTTACATCGGCGACTTCGATATGCTTTCATAGTCACCGAAATCCTTTCCCCGCGAGCCTGCCGCCTGCTTGTTCCCGATTTTTCCGCAAAAAAAAGCCGAGCTATTGCTCGGCTTTTCGTAAGTCATGGCTCACTTTTTGCCCTTCTTTTTCTTCTTTTTCCTGTCGTCCTTTTCCTCGACAACCGTCTCCGCAACCTCCGCGGCGGGCTCTTCGTCCTCAATCACTTCAACTTCGAGGACTATGTCGTCGTAGTTCACTTCCGACTTCTCCACCTCGCCCGAGGCAGGCTCCCCCGCTCCGCCGTAAGAGTAAATGCCGACCGCCGCTTCGCTGCCGACGGGCACTTCGTCTTCCTTGTCTGCGGCGGCCTCGTCGGCTTCCACAGACTGTGCGGACGCCTCTTCCGCTTCCACGACTTCGGCTTCCACGATTTCCGCTTCCGCAACTTCCTTCTCTGCGGGTGCGGGTGCAGGTGCGACAGCGGATGCAGGTGCGGGCTCCTCTTCTTTCTTGCCGCCGAGCTCCCACTCCCTGAATGTCAGCATGCTCGCCGCTTCGCGGTCAAGCACGACCGTGACATCGGGGTGCTTGCGCAACGCCGCCGCCGGGCACGATGTGTCGTCGCGTCCCATTATCATGTTGTACACCGCTTCGGCTTTGTTTTCGCCCATGGCGAGCAGCACAATCCTCTTTGCGGTCAGAATTTCGTTTATGCCCATCGTGAGCGCGTACATCGGCACCAGCGACGGGTCCTTGAACGCGGGCGCGTTGTCCTGCCTCGTCTGGGCGGTCAGCAACGCGATGTGCGTCGGCTCGTCGGGTTTTGTGTAAGGCTCGTTGAATGCAATGTGTCCGTTGACACCAATGCCCAGAATCTGAATGTCGGCAGGGTTGTTCGCGACCATCGCCGAGTACCTCGCGCACTCCGCGTTCAGATCGTCCGCCATACCGTTCGGGATATCCGTGTTTGCAGGGTCGATGTCAATCTTGGAAAAGAGGTTGTCTTGCATGAAACGCGCAAAACTCGCCTTGTCCTTGGGGTCCACGCCCACATATTCGTCGAGGTTGAACGCCTTGACTTTCGCGTAGCTCGTCCCGTTCTGCTTGTGATCGGCGACCATCTTTTCGTACAACGGCAACGGAGTGTTCCCCGTCGCGAAACCGATCACGGCGTCGGGTTTCTCGGCAAGCACCTTCTTGATCTCCAAAAAGGCTCTTTCCCCCAGTTCCTTCCCGTTCTTAACAATTGCGATTCTCATAATGCCACCTCTGGGACAGTTTAACACATAATTTTAATCCTTGCAATAAATTCTTTCGCGCCCACCCCCGCGTGAAAGCAGCACACCCGCACAAAGCCTCTAATCCCGCGCAACATTACGACAATTCCTTCACCTTCCGCCCGCTGTTCCGCCCAACAAACCGCTCGCGACGCCACCCTTCACAACCACTCCACCCTCTCTCAATCCCGCCCTCGCAAACAATGCGAAGCTCCGCTATCCCGCATACATAATCCTCCAGCACACTCCCCGTTATTTCCCCGCTAAAACCCCGACAACAAATTAAAAGTACGCCGCATTTTGCAATACGAAGCAATACCGCAGATACACCTCTCGAAACACCCGCACATCCAAAAACCCGCGCCCTCTCATATATTGCCGTTTGTCTATGTATTGTTCCGCACCGATTCCCTCTCCGCAAAACAAGCCAACCCCTCTTTCAATTTGGCTTTTCGGCGACGGTTCTCTCTTCTTGAGCCCCGAACCGCCCATCATCAGACCCGCCAGTTTTGATTTCCCCGTGTTTTCCGCCCCTCTTCTGCCTACCCGCACACTCTCCCGTTTTTGCCTGCAACCACGCCTTTAATGCACACACCGCCGCCTTTTGCACTTCCGCTCCGCAGGCTTCCCGCATAAACCGCCTTCCCGCATAAACCGCTTCGGTCGTGTCGCTCCGTCTGCATGGGGAGAGGAATTATATTTCCATTTGTCGATATATATCCTTACATCACAGCTCACTTCCCCACCTCACACCCCGCGCCACAATTCGATGCACGAACAGCCAAAAGACGGCGAACGGACATACAACGGTATCACCTCAACCCGAAGCCTGAAATGTTCTCATCCCTCTCACAAGCACGGAAACGCCCGCAAAACAGACCTTCTCCCGCTTTTGCTCGCCCATCGAAAGCCTGCCCTCCCCCACAGCAAAACCGCACCGCTTGTCCGCAACGGGGAAGCGGTTTCGGCTTATGACGCGAGTTCAACCCCGCAAACCGCCGACATCAGCCACACTCCGAATCGGGCACGACCCCCTCCACTAAACCCTGTCTCTTATACACATCTGACGCTGCCGACGA
>USEV01000075.1 GCA_900553825.1 uncultured Eubacteriales bacterium | reverse complement strand
ACGAGATTCCTCTACGTCTCGTGGGCTCGGAGATGTGTATAAGAGACAGTTTCCGCGGTGTTATCCGCAATTTCACGGTAGCTGCGCACGAATTTTTCGGTGTCGTAACCCAGCGCGTCCGCACAGAAGCGGGAAAATACCGTCCTGCCCTTTACGCTCCCGTATAGCCTCGAACGCGCGTAAAACGAGGGTGCGCCCGCAATCTTCTCCCCTGCCGATTTCATCTTTTCAATGCCGTCGATGCGCTTTGCAAGCCAGCCGAGCTTTCGCATGAGCACAAAGACAAAGCACTTTTGCAATGCCTCCGCCTCGGAAAAAGTGAGTGTTCGCGCGGCATTGAACGCGTCGATCGCGCATTTTGCCCTGTCGGCGGAAAAGATATAGCGCGATGAGCCGAGCACCGTATCCGCAATCAGCACCGCACGGGGCGTGCCGTTCACCTGCGGCAGGTTTTCCAGCGTCGAAAAATCCTCTTTTGCGAGCTTGAGCACGCTTTCCTTGCCCTCTTCGAGCACCAGTTGCAGACGCAACAGCTCTCCGTCGTCGCTTTTCGGGATTTTCAGCGTACGCTTCACCGCACGCACCGACGCCGTCAGCGAAACGGGCTTTCCGCCGTCGGTCGGGGGCGGGAGCTTTTCTGCAATATGCTTGCAATATCGCGCAAATTCATCCTCTTTCAGCGCGTGCGAGAACTGTTCCCTCTCCTTCTTAAGGGTTGCGAGAAACAGTATGACGAAAAGCGCGGTCACGCCGCCCGCGACGATGTACTCCATACCGCCATTCTCCCCTTTTTTGCGCTCTTTATTCCCCGTCGCGCCCCTCAAAAGCAAAAACGCTTGATTTTTTTGCCGTCTTGTGCTTAAATTATCCCGCGAGATAGCCGGGCGGCCGCACAGCAATGTGAGGAAAGTCCGAGCACCACAGGGCAAGGGTGCAGGTTAACTGCCTGTGAAGGCGACTTCAAGGAAAGTGCAACAGAAAAATACCGCCCGCAAGGGTAAGGATGGAAAGGCGAGGTAAGAGCTCACCCGCAAATCGGCGACGAGGCGCGATGTAAACCCCACCCGGTGCAAGAAAGGAGCGTGAAATGCGGCCCGCAAGCTCCCGTCCGCTCGAACCGTATGGCAACATACGGTCAAGATAGATGGTCGTCCAAGACAGAACTCGGCTTACAGACTATTCTCGCGTGTGAAAGCGGTTTGCGCAGGAGCAAGCCGCTTTCTTCGTTTATTTTTTCGTGCTCGGACAATTTGTTTGAAAGGGATTGCGGGATTGTGCCCCGAAAGGCGGGAGAAACGATTTCGGCACAAATCCTAGTGCGGAAAGCCAATCGGACAATGCATTTGATGTTTCGGCGGATAAAAAACCCCGCGGACTGTTTCCGCGGGGGTTATCTTTTTCGAAGTTTTGCTTCAAGACCATGCAAGTTTTGCTTCAAGACCATGCGCTTTCACGCTTTCGGGCGTTTCATGCCGCATCGGACAAAGCGCCGCCCGCAGAGTCAGCCACAAAGCGACTTCTTGTAGTCCTCCGCCCACTTTTTCATCTCTTTCGCGTGCGGCACCGCGTGCGTGGAATGTTCTCCGCCGCCCACCAGCCTTGCAATCTCCGCCGTGTCGTCGTCGAGGAGCGTGAGATGCGTGAGCGTTTTGCCGTCCTCCACGCCCTTTTCGATGAGGAAGTGGCTGTCCGCCATCGCCGCAAGCGCGGGCATGTGAGTGATTGCGATGACCTGCCTTGCGCGGGAGATGTTGCACATCTTTTCCGCAACGACTGCCGAGATGCGCCCGGATATTCCCGTGTCGATTTCGTCGAAGACCATCGTGCCTATACCGTCGATTCCCGCGACGATGTTTTTGAGTGCGAGCATGAACCTGGACATCTCGCCGCCGGAGATTATCTTTGCAAGGGGTTTCAGAGGTTCGCCGACATTAGGAGAAATGAGGAATTCCACCTTGTCGCCTCCCGTGGGACCGACGCTTTCGGGAGCGTAGTCGCTTATGATGTCCACTTTGAAGGTCGTGCCGCCCATTCCGAGGTCGACGAGCTCGCGCGTCATGTCGGCTTCAAAGCGTTCCGCGGCGGCACGGCGCAGATTGCCGAGGTGTTCGGCAGCCGAAGCGAGCTTTTTGCCCTCTGCCGCAAGCTCCGCTTCCAGCTCGCCCACTCGTTCCGAAGCCCCCGCAAGCTTTTCGGCTTCCGCCTTGGATTTTTGGTAGAAAGCGGTGAGCGCCTCGAAACTGCCGCCGTATTTTCGCGTAATGCCGCGCACGGTTTCCAGCCGCTCCTCGACTTCGTCCGCACTGCGGGAATCAAAGTCCAGCTCCTCAGCCATGTCTTTCAGCGTTTCGGCGATATCGGCAACTTCGCTCTTCGCCTCGTCCAGGCGCGCGCAGAGTTCGTCGAGCCTGGAATCGTACGACGATATGCCGTTGAGCCCCGCGGCGGCGTTTTTCAGCGAAGTCGTCACCGAATGTCCGTCGTAGCCGTCCAACGATTCCCGCGCTCCCGCAATCGCGGAAAGGATTTTTTCCATATTACGGATGCGTTTGCGCTTCTCGAGGAGCTCGTCCTCCTCGCCTTCGCGTATGTCCGCACGCTCGATTTCCTCGAGCTGGTATGTCAGGATGTCGAGCCGCCTCGCCCTCTCGCTCTCGTCGCCCAGGGTGTCGAGCTCTTCTCTGAGGGTGCGGTAATTGCGGTAAACGCACGCCGTCTTTTCGCGCGCTTCGGCAATCTTGTCGCCGCCCACTCCGTCGAGCATCGCTTCGTGGTTGGCGGGTTTGACAAGGGACTGGTGTTCGTGCTGTCCGTGTATGTCGACAAGCAGCTCCGTGAGCCCTTTGAGCGTGGAAAGCGTCGACACTCTGCCGTTTATCCTGCATTCGTTCTTGCCGTCGGCGCTCATTTTGCGGCGTATGACAAGCACCTCTTCGGGCTCGATGCCGACATCCTGCATATACGCGGTGACGGCGGGGGTTTCGTAGTCCGAAAAGACCGCCTCGACGGCGGCAAAGTCCGTGCCGTGACGGATGAGGGATTTGTCCGCGCGTTCGCCGAGCACGAAGTTCAGAGCGTCGATGATGATTGACTTGCCCGCACCCGTTTCGCCGCTCAGAATGTTAAGACCCGCCCCGAGCGACAGCTCGAGACGGTCGATGAGCGCGATATTGGTGACGCTGACGCTACTCAACATGGACGCAGAATCTCCTCGAGTTTGTCGGCGACATAGTCCGCGTTGGAGGCGCGGTCCACGGCGACGAAAATGGTGTTGTCACCCGCGATAACGCCCAGCACACATTCGATTTGCAGCCTGTCCACGGTCTCTGCCGCAGCCGCCGCCGCGCCCGTCTCCGTCTTGATTACGACGAGGTTTTCCGCCGCGCGTATGGAAAGTACCGTGTTTCTGAACACGCTGATGAAGCGCTCCGCGGTGTTGTCGCGCGGAGTGGGCACCGCATAGCGGTACTTCTTGCCGTCTGTCGACAGCGTTTTCACGAGGCTCATGTCGCGTATGTCGCGCGAAACCGTGGCTTGCGTCACGGCAAAGCCTTCGTCGGCAAGCCGCTGGACGAGCTCTTCCTGCGTGTCGATGTTGTTTTTGGTGATGAGCTCGAGAATCTTGAGCTGACGCGCTTCTCTTCCCATTACCCGTTGACCTCCGTCGGGGTCGTCCCCCATCTGTTCATTTTGTCGAGTAGTTTTTCGTAGAATCCGTCCTCGCCCACTTTGACAAACGG
This sequence comes from uncultured Eubacteriales bacterium, assembly GCA_900553825.1. GTDB lineage: Bacteria > Bacillota > Clostridia > Christensenellales > CAG-917 > Limadaptatus. The sequence goes on along the minus strand of USEV01000075.1, from coordinate 1,211 downwards.
TGCGGTGACGCCCGCGCGCACAACCTGCACGGCGGAGTGTTCGCCGAGTGCGGCGGGAGTGGCGCCGTCGATGACGAGCTGACCCGCGTCGCCGCCGATTATGCGCAGTTCCACCTCCGACGCCGCGCCGATGACGAGCGGACGGGAATGGAGCGTGTGCGGACATACGGGATTGACGACGAAGGCGTCGAGGTCGGGTGACACGACGGGCCCGCCCGCCGAAAGCGAATAGGCGGTTGAACCCGTGGGTGTTGCGACGATTACGCCGTCGGAACGGTAGGAATCGGCAAACTTGCCGTTGACATAAAGTTCCACCGATATGGGGCGCGTCGACGCGCTTTTGACGACGACATCGTTGAGAGCGAGATACTCCTTGCAATCGCACCGACAGCTTATAAGCATACGGCGATTGACCGCGGAGCTTCTGAGTGCCGCTTCGACATCCTTCGGTGACGCTTCGGCGTCAAACTGCGTGAGGAAGCCGAGGTTGCCGAGATTCACGCCCACAAGAGGTATGTCGCGGTGCGCGCAACGCACCGCGGCGTCGAGCATCGTGCCGTCGCCGCCGAAAGCGAGCACGCGGTCGGCATCGGCGGGGATTTCCTCGCCCGCTCCGAGCTCGACAATGCAAAAATCCCTCACTTTTGCGAGGGCTTTGAGAAGATTTTTACGCTGTACGGCGTCCACAAGCGTCGATTTTGTCAAAACCGCAATTTTCATAATCCGAATTCCGTATTAAAGATTATACATACTGTCTGCGCATATTTCAAGCGAAAAGCGCATAATTCAGCATTTTTTCGGGATTTTATGCGTGGGTCGGAAAAATTATTCAGTCCGCGCCGCAAAACGGGGCTTTTCTAGATACAAAAGATATTCCGTATTCTTGTCCTGATATACGGGTGCCGTCGTGTCGCCGAGCACGGAAAATCCCGCGTCTTTTGCATATCCTTTGACGAGCTCCAACGCCTTTTTGCTCTCGTTTTTGTCGGTGACGATGCCGCGCTTGCCAAGGGATTTGCGCCCTAGCTCGAACTGCGGCTTCACCAGCACCACCGCCCTGCCTCCCTCTTTGAGGAGTGAATAAATCGTGGGCATGACGAGCGAAAGCGAGATGAAGCTTAGGTCGGCAACGACAAAATCCTTGGGCGGAGCGGGAATGGGACTGTCTCTTATACACATCTCCGAGCCCACGAGACGTAGAGGAATCTCGT